>CAZRSI010000004.1:11374-31582 GCA_964602575.1 uncultured Anaerolineae bacterium | reverse complement strand
CTGTTGCACTGCTCTGTAACACTTCTGACTTACCCCCAAAGTGACCTACATCTTCGGATCAAGTTGGCAAACCGCAAGAACAGACGTCAGGGAGGAATTTAATATGGACCAGACTTTGTCTCTACAGCAACTGGCCGACAGGCTGGTCCGCGTCGAGAAGGAAGTAAGCATCATCCGTGAGGAATTGACGGATTTGCGTCAGCAAACGAAGGCTGCTCTACAAGCGACCGTGACCCAGTTTGCTGCTGCTTATCCTTGGGCAGATAAAGAGCTCCTAAAAGGCAGGATCAAGGACCTATTTGCCGCCTTGTCTATCCGGGGCGTGCCGTTGGGTGCCCAGATGCTTCAGCAAAGGATGGCACAGGCTAACCTGACCCCCAATGAGCTAAGCCGAAGCCTTGTAGAGGCACGAGAGGAGTAGAACGATGCAGTGGATCTACTTCGATGCCAGCGCCCTGATCAAGCGATATTCCCAGGAGACCGGCACGCCCCTGGTCAACGAAGTGTTCCGCCTTCTTCCACGATCTCGAATGACCTGCTCCACTCTGGGTATCCTCGAAATCATCTCCGTTTTAGTGCGAAAGCGAAACGACGGTCGGCTGAGCCAAACGCTATTCGAACAGGCCATGATCGAGTTCAGAGCCGAAGTGATAGATCAGGAGGAGTTTTCAGCCACTTCGGTCAGCGATGCTCTTTTGCTTTCAGCTTTGGATTTGATCGCGAAGCATAACCTCAATGCCACGGAAGCGGTGATCCTGCGTTCAGCACTCAACCTTCAGCAAGTTCTTCGAGAGGCAGGCGATGAATTGATGCTCTGGACTTCTGACAAGCGTTTAGTACGTGCCGCTCAGGATGAGGGCGTCACAACGTTTGATCCCGAGGAAGAGACAATAGACCACTTACACCAATTACTAGGGGTTTCGGAGCACCCTGGTTCAGCCTACAGCCCCGCGTCTTAACCAAAGGTCCGCATTGTGCTAGAGTGATTATTGTAGACTTCGCAGCTTGCCTCGATTGCAGTCGAGCGACGCAGTAAGCAACATCGGCCAAGGCCGCGCCCTTGCGTGCCCCGAGGCTGGCGTTTTGATTGCACAGAAAGACAACGGATGGATAACGGATAAACGGATATGCTGGCGATGGTGTCCCTCCGCTTATCCGTTTGCCATCCGTTGACGAGAAGACCGCGCTCCTGCGCGCCCTGAGGCTGGCGCTTTGTATCTCCTCCTGGGGGTGCAGAAAGGATGGTGACATTGACATCGTGGACATCATGAAAGTGGTGGCGAATTGGGGAGCAACCTGTTGGTGAGAGGAGCAGGTTAAACAACGAAACATACCCTTCGATAAACTCAAGGCAAGCGCAAGGCCACGAAAGGCGCGAGATGCTTTTGTGGCCTTGCCGATATCGCCACAAGCAAGAGCCATCCCCAGGAAGCAGGATGGCTCTTTTTGCATCAAGTTCTATGAAATTGTGATCGTTAGAGGCCTGCCGCGTCCAGAACGGCCGGCACGTGCTTCTCCCAGCCGAGGGGCATGAGATGCACCCCCTGGCACATGTCCTTCATCTCCCTTATCAGACGGGCCGATATCTCGATGCTCTTGGCCACCCTGTCCTCAGCCTCGTCCATTTCCTTAATCAGGCTCTCGGGTACATGCACACCAGCGACGTTTTTGTTCATAAAACGAGCCATACCAGCGGATTTCAGGAACACGATCCCCACCATCACCGGGACGTTCAGGTACTTGACCTGCTCCATGAACTCCTCGAACCTTCTGGGATCGTACACCGCCTGAGTCTGAAAGAATTGAGCCCCGGCCTTGACCTTTTTCTCCATCTTCATGATCTGCGGCTCGATAGGATTGGCACCGGGCGTCACCACCGCTCCCAGGCAAAAACTGGGGCTACCCTTGAGCTTCTGCCCTGCCAGATCACGCCCCTGCTGCAATTCGGATGCCGCATGAAGAAGGGAGACCGAATCCAGGTCGAAGACCGGCTTGGCTCCCGGATGATCGCCCAGGGAGATGTGGTCGCCAGTGAGGCAGAGGACGTTCTCGATCCCCAGCACATGGGCACTTAAAAGGTCGGATTGCAGGGCAATGCGGTTGCGGTCTCGACAGGTTATCTGGTAAACCGGTTCTAACCCCCTCTCCTTCAGGAGATGGCAAACAGTCAGGGAACCCAATCGCATCACCGAGCTCTGCTGATCGGTGACGTTGAAGGCGTCTACCCTACCGCGCAGGCTCTCAGCCTCCTCCAACATCTGCTCGACATCAACACCTTTAGGGGGACCTACCTCCGAGGTCACCACGAATTTGCCGGATTCGAATAATTCAGTAAGTTTCATTTTTCTAGAAGTCTCCTTTCCCCCATCCTTACAGTGGTGGTCTTCCTTCGTATCGGCGCCAGCTAGGGCCAGTGACCCGGTTGAACCAGTTGCGCACAATCTGGAAAACAACCCGCGGAACTTCCCGCCGCAAGGGCTCGTCTTTCCTGAAGAGCGTTTCGAAGATAGAGGGGCTTTGAAGCAAACCCTTCACCATGTTCTCCCAGGCGGAAGTTCCATACAACCGCCAATCGGGCGGTGGCTCGTAATTCTTCCACAGCAAATCCACCCGATCCAGTTGGTTAACGCTTTCCCAGATCTCGTCCCACACGCATCGCTTAGTGGGATCCACCTCGCACATGCCATTCATGGCACCTCCACACGGACCATTACGCTGACCCTTAGGGCACCGCATCGGGCAGATGAAGCCGGTATGGCTGAGCACACAGTTGCCGCAGGACTGGCAATCGAAAAGCCACTCCTTTGCCTTCCTCTCAACAAGGAAGAATACTTTGGAAAAAGCTCGACTCTGAAAAGCCTTTGCGAGTATATCCTCTATTGACATTCGTTGACTCCTACTTTCTCTTTTTTCGCAATTGTTTCTCTACCCGAGCTAGCAACTCGGCGGGTTTGATGGGCTTGTCAATATAATCTTCGGCTTCCAGGGAAAAGCCCCGGCTAACAGCCAGCGTCGTCTCTCCCACCCTCTGGGAGAAGCTGGTTATCATCAACACCGGGATGTCTGCGAACTCAGGGTTGCTTTTGAGCTCCTCACAAACGGTGAAGCCGTCCGTCAGGGGCATGATGATGTCCAGCAGAATCAGGTCTGGCTTCTCATCCCGCGCTTTCCGCAAACCCTCCTCCCCATTGTAGGCCACGATGACCTCGTAAGGTTTGCTTTCCAGCACCTTTCTCGTTGCCTGCACGAAATCGGGATCGTCATCAATGAGCAGGATCTTAGCTCGTTTCTCCATTTCGCTCCTTTCCTTAATGAGAATTAAAGAGAGTTTTGTTGGGCGGCGAAGCTGCCGCCCAACAAAACATTATCTTTTCCCTACTATTTCTTGGGCAAGGTGAAGGTGAACTTGCTGCCCTTTCCATCGGCAGTGCAGGGGCTTTCCGCCCAGATTCTGCCTCCATGGGCTTCGATGATCTTCTTAGCGATGGATAGTCCCAAACCCGTCCCAGCCCTCTCCACATCCCGGCCGCGAAAGAACTCGTCGAAGACATAGGGCAGGTCGTCTGGAGGAATGCCCACCCCAGTGTCCATTACCTCGACTTGAAGGTGGTCACCCCTATCCTGTACAGTAATAGTTATCAGCCCCTTCGGCGGTGTGAATTTGATGGCGTTGCTCAATAGATTGTTCAATACCTGTCGCAAACGCTGGGGGGCCGCGTGGATGATGGGCAACTCTTCGGGCATCTCCACCCGCAATTCCATCTCCTTTTCCGCGGCCATGGCCTGCATATCTTCAAGAGAGCCTTCGACCACCTCAGACAGAGATGTGACTTTGAACTCCTCGGCGAGTTGCCCGGCCTCGATGCGAGAGACGTCCAGCAGGTCATTGATCAAATCGAGCATCTCCCCGATCCGATGGCTGCTTCTTTCCAGCATCTCCCGCTGCTCTTCGTTGATCTCACCCGCGAAGCCCCCCAAGATCACCTGGATGTAGCTCTCAATGGCCACAAGGGGAGTTTTCAAATCGTGGGAGACCATGCCCAGGAAATAGGTCCTCAGCCTGTCCAGCTCTATCAACCTTCGGTTAGTCTCCTCCAGCATCTTGGAGTCTATCAAGCAACGATCCCGTAGTGAAGCCACTTCCCTTTGCCGCTTCCGCAATTCCCCAGAGATAGAAGTGGCCATGTAGGTGGAGACATATATGACGGTGATGAAGGTGAATAAAAAGGCAAGCACATATGTTTCCTGGCGGTATAGATCAGGAGAGATGAAGCCACCCAGGTGAACATGGGGTATGATGCCAAAGTACTCCAGACCAACCAAGACACAGAGCAACAATACAGCCAATGTAGCCAGCGAATAAGCCTCACGGCAGGGAAGCAAAATGCTGGCAATGGTGATGTGAAAGACAAAGTAGAACGCCAAGGGGTTCTCTATGCCTCCCGTGCAATGGATGAGCAGGGTGAGGGCTAGTAGATCCGCCACGCTCTGCATGATAGCAAATCTTCTGGCCTTTTCCCCGAGATCAGGAATTTCTTCAAGGCCTAGAGGCCTACTTTGAAGCCAAAACACCAGATTATATAGAGCGATAGCGAGAGCAACGATTAACACCGGAACGAGGGGGAGCTCGATCCGGAGAACATAATTGGCAAACAAAGCCAAAACAACGACCCCGGCGGCAGCTACCCACCTGAGGTCAATGAAATAGCGTATCCTTTCAATAAGAGTGGCTTCCTCGGGCGTATATTCAAAAGAGAGCTCCTCCCCCCTCAGAAAGCTCATCAACTTCTCTCGGGTATCCCTGAGTCTGGAGCCCACAATCTTGCTGATGGCCGACATGAGCTCGTATCCTATGTGGGGCTCTCTCTCAAATAACTCAAGCAAATCGGATCCCTTGAGAAGGACGAGTCTGGTCCTTTCCACGCACTTCGCTGATAGAGTGCGAGTATATGGCTCTACCAGAGAAGACCACCCGAAGACCTGGCCCTTTGTCATTTCCTCAATGGTTGTTCGCCTGGGCGAGGCGTATGGTTGTAGTTCGAGTTTTAATTCTAGTATCACTTTCCCATCTTGGATAATGTACAGATAGTCCGCCGGAGTGCCCTCCTCATGGATAACAGCCCCCGCCTCGTAGACCTCTTCCCGGCAGAGGGCAGCTATCCTCTCCAACTCATCATCGGACAGGCCTTCGAAGATCGGGAATCTGCGCAGGGCTCGAATCGAGATCATCTTCGTAATCTCGTTACTAGTCAACCTTTGGTCGGGGCAGCAGACCAGCCTGTTTGGTGATTTCGGCCACCGACTCTTCCCATTCGATGGCCATTATGTGCACGCCGGCCACGCCAGGGATCTCCCGCACCTGCTGGATAATCTCAACGCATATCTGGATGCCTTCGCGTTCCCACGCCTCACGGCGACGAGCTTTGTCTTCCTTAGGTATACCTGCCACAGCAGCTTTCATGCGCTCCACGTACTCCTGCGGCACATCCATGCCCGGCACGAAGTTGGCCATATATCTAGCCGCACCCAGGGATTTAATGGGGCTCACACCAGCCAGGAGGTAGACTTTATCCAGCAGTCCCATGTCGCCACAACGCTTGACGTACTCACGGAACTTAGGCACGTTGAACACGATCTGGGTCTGGATGAAGTCAGCACCAGCGGCGATTTTCTTGGCCAGACGACGAGGCCGATAGTCAAAGGGATCAGCAAAGGGATTGGCGGCAGCTCCAATGAAGAAGCGAGGCTCGAGGCCTTTGACCGGGTCGCCCGACATGAACCTCTTCTCATCGCGCAGGTCCTTGACCACGCGCAGGAGCTGGATCGAATCCAGGTCGAAGACGTTCTTGGCTGTAGGATGGTTGCCGAAGGACTGATGGTCGCCGGTCAGGCACAGCAGGTTCTTGATGCCCAGCGCCGACGCGCCCAGCAGATCGCTCTGGATGGCGATGCGGTTGCGGTCCCGACAGGTCATCTGCATGTTGGGTTCAATCCCCAATCCCAGCAGCATCACAGCCACCGCCATGCTAGACATACGCACCACGGCTGTCTGGCAATCGGTGATGTTCACTGCATCCACGTAGCCTTTGAGATAACTGGCCTTCTTGCGGATGACCTCCGGGTCGGCGTTCTGCGGGGGGCCTAGCTCACCAGTGACAGCGAAATGGCCAGCGGCGAGAATCTTCTCCAGGTTGCTCCCTGCTTTTAACTCCGCCATCCTCGCTCCTCCTTCACTCGGCCTCAAGTCGAAGGTCTTCGCGCACGATCTTACGCGGACCGCCATGGTGGCTGGTACTCCAATCCTTGGCTGGCTGAATTTCGTCCAAAACGTCTAACTTGCCCAGGGCCTTGAGGCGATCGTAGATGAGTTGCCAGGCACACTCGACCTCCTCCATGACTGGCACCTCTCTCCCCCGCTTGTCCACCGTCATGACTGGTTTGCCATCCCTCATCTTTACCCGCTTCACCTCGCACTTGCCGTTTTGCGAGCCGCCGCAGGGTCCGTTGAGGAGGCTCTTGGCACAGCGGGTGATGGGGCAGATGCCAGCGGTTTTGTGCAGAATGCAATTTCCACAAGCCCGGCAGCGCTCGCTCCAGACGCCCTGCTCAATAGGCTGGCCCAGGAAAGAGGTGTTAAGGCCAGGCAGGGTGATCTTCTCCGGGAACTGCTCGTTCATGGTCTGCACGCCAATGCCGCAGGCCAAGGAGAGCACCGCATCCACCTCTCTCACCAAGTCGGCCACTTCCTCGTTATACTCATACTCACACTGGCGCTGCACCGTGGCCTCCAGGAATTCTTTATTCTGGCCTTTTAGCTTGGTGGCCATACGCAGAGCCGAAGCCAGGATGCCCACCTCTTTCTCCCCGCCAGCGAAGCATACAGTGACGCAGGTGCCGCAGCCGAGGATCAATATCTTCTGATAATCGGCGATCATCTCCATGATTTCGTCCAGAGGCTTCTGCTCGGCTATGATCATAATTTGGCCTCCTTCCTTCGACTACACCCAAGACAGGCTTCTCTAAGTACAGCCACCCGTAAATTCGCTCCGAGTTTGTCTGCTCGCGCTGGACCCTTCGGCTACTCTCAGAGCAAGCCTTAGTACAGCCTTCCGGAAGAGTTTGCGGGGCTGAAGACCCCGCGCTGAAAGAACGAAGCCCTTCGGGGCTGAATCAGGCCCGCTCTAGCCCGTAGGGCTTTGTCCTTTCAGCCCGGAGCTGAAGCTCCGGGCGGCGTGGCGAACGGGAAACTCGGAACGAATCTATGCATCAGTGTACTAAGGTCCGCCGCGAGCATTTTTCGGATAGGCTCTAAGCGGATTCGGTCCTAACTCTCGTATGCTCCTCCATCATCTCCGCAGCGACCTCGGTGAAATGGGCTCCCTTGGCTTCCCGTCAGGGCGAAGGTTTGGGGGTATCCCCCATATCTTTCCCCTCCAACCTGAGAGGATTAGGGCCCAATTGCCGAATCCGCTCCGTCATCTCTGTAGCGATCTCGGCGAAACGGGCTCCTTCGGCCGAGGATAAAAAGTACATCTCTAATCGCTCGCCGCCCAGGCCGATTTGGTCAAGGAGCTTCTTGGCGTAATTCACCCTTTTCTCAGCACGTAGATTACCTTCCAGGTAATGGCAGGTGCCCTTTTCTCAACCGGCCACGAAGACGCCATCCGCCCCTCGCTCGAAGGCTCGCAGGACGTAGAGAACGTCCAGCTTGCCGGTGCAGGGCAAGCGGATGATCTTGACGTTGGTTGGATACTGCAGGCGCATAGAGCCTGCCAGGTCGGCTGCGGCGTAAGCACAGTAGTGACAACAGAAGGCCAGAATTTGAGGTTCGAATTCGGTCATGCTTTCACTCCTTCTTTGGTCAGGTAGTCCTTGGTCTGGTGGTCAGGTGGTCCGAAAACTAAGAGGCCACTTGACCAAGGACTATCAGACCATCCGACCATCAGACGAAAAGCTCTTCTTCAGCCATTCCTGCCAGTACTCCTGGTCGCTGTTGAAAGAGCAATAGCCTGCCCGATCCTCCTACGCCGCCAACTCCAACTCAAACAATGCCTCTTCCTTGGCCAGCACCTGCTCGTCGCGGTAGTGCTGAAGCTGGATGGCCTTGGCCGGGCACTCGCCAGCGCAGATACCGCAGCCCTGGCAGGCGGCCGCCTCGATCTCGGCCACGCCCAGGCCCCCTCCAACTCCGACCTTGGTCGGATTGATGCGTGGCACGTCGTAGGGGCAAACGCGCACACAGGTGAGGCAACCGGTGCACTTCTCCTCGTCCACCACGGCCACCATCCCACCCGCCTCCAGGGTTTCCTGAGAGAGGATGGTCGCCGCACGCGCCGCCGCTGCCTGGGCCTGGGCAATAGCCTCATCTATGAATTTGGGATAATGGGCCGCGCCGCAGAGGAACAGGCCCTCGGCGGGGAAATCCACCGGCCGCAGCTTCACATGGGCCTCCAGGAAGAAACCCTCCAAAGTGCAGGAGAACTTGAGCAACTCGGCCAGTTCCCGGCTTCCCTCAGCCGGCACCATGGCGGTGGACAGCACCAACAGATCGGGGGTGAGGACGAGGGGTTCTCTCAAGATGGGCTCGAACACCGAGACCCGCAACTGGCCGTCCACCGATTGCACATCGGGCTTGTGCTCATCGTCGTAGCGCAGGAAGACGACGCCTTTCTCCCGTGCCTTGGTGTAGAGGGCTTCACTGAAGCCATAGGTGCGCATGTCCTTGTAGAGGACATAGACGTTGCAGTCGGGGTTGAGTTCCTTGATGCGGATGGCGTTCTTGACGGCCACCCCGCAACAGACGCGGCTGCAGTAGAAGGGCACGTCGCCATCCTCATCCCAGGGGCCGACACACTGGATCATCACCACCGATTCCGGATTGCGGATTGTGAATTGCGGATTGTCAAGTGCCAATATACTTTCCAAATCCTCCTGTGTCATCACCCGCGGGTCCTGGCCGAGCAGGTATGCATCGCCCCGCCACTCCCGCCCACCGGTGGCCACGATGGTCACCCCATGCTCGATGAGGCGCTGGGTGGGGTCGTCCGTGCTGGCCACAGTGGTCTTGAAGTTGCCCACGAAGCCACTCGACTTAACCACCTGGTGGCCGGTCAGCACCTCGATGCGCGGGTGAGCCAGGACCTTGCCCACCAACTCCCTCAAGAAAGCTTGCGGGTCAGCACCATCGGCGGTGTAGTAGATCTGACGCAGACGCCCGCCCAGTTCCTTCTCCCGTTCCACCAGATACACCCCGAAGCCCTGCTCGGCCAAGTTCAGGGCGGCGGTCATCCCGGCCACCCCTCCGCCAATGACCAGCGCCTCGTGACTCAGAGGCTGGGGCTCAGTGTAGAGAGGCATCAGCAGCCGCGAGCGACCCACGGCCATGCGTACCAGATCTTTGGCCTTCTGGGTAGCCGCTTCGGGCTGGGAGGAATGAACCCAGGAGCATTGGTCCCTGATGTTGGCCATCTCGAAGAGATAGGGATTCAGTCCCGCCTCGCGGATAGTGTCGCGGAAGATGGGCTCGTGGGTGCGGGGTGTACAGGAAGCAACTACAACCCGGTTCAGGCGGTGCTCGGCGATGCGCTGCTGGATCAGCTTCAGAGAGTCGGCCGAACAGGTGTAGATGGTATTCTCGGCGTGGACGACGTTGGGCAGGCTCCGGGCGTAATCCACCACGGCCTTCACGTCCACCACCCCTGCGATGTTCGTCCCGCAGGAGCAGACGAACACCCCGATGCGCGGCTCGTCGGTGACAGCCACGGGGATCTCGGGCGGATACACCTTCTCCTCCACCAGGGTACCGCGCTCAGTGCCTATCAGCGACAGAGCGGCGGCAGCCGCACCACTAGCCTCGATGACGCTGTCGGGGATGTCCTTGGGTTCGGCAAAAGCGCCACAGACGTAAACCCCCGGACGGCTGGTCTCCACGGGCTTGAAGGGCTCCGTGCGGCAGAAGCCTCGATGGTCCAGCTCGATACCTACGGTCTCAGCCAGGGCCTTCGCACCGACCGGAGGCTCCAGTCCCACGCTTAGGACGACCATGTCAAAGCGCTCGTTGCGCAATTGGCCATCTTCGGTACGGTATTGGAAGAGAATGTCCCTGGTGCGAGGGTCTTCCTTCAGCGAGGAGATGCGGCAGCGGGTGTACTTGATCCCCAGTTGCTTGCCGCGCTCAAAGTAATCATCGAAGCCCTTGCCGAAGGCCCGCACGTCCATCATGAAGATGTGGCACTCGACGCCGGGGATATGCTCCAGGGCCAGCATGGCCTCCTTGGTGGCGTACATGCAGCAGACGGAACTGCAGTAGTCGTGATCGCGATCGCGGGAGCCAACGCACTGGAGGAAGGCGATCCGTTTGGGCTCTTTGTGGTCCGACGGCCGGGTCACATGGCCTCTCGTGGGCCCCGAGGCGGAGAGCAATCGTTCGAACTGCATACTGGTGAGCACGTTGGGGTAGCGACCGTAGCCCAGCTCTCCTGAGCGCTCCGCATCGTACAGTTGATAGCCAGGGGCCAATATGACTGCTCCAACCTGCAACTGCTCCTCGTAGGGAGCCTGCTGGTGGTCAATGGCCCCCGCCTTGCAGGCCAACACGCACTGATAGCACTCGGAGCAAAGGCCACAGCGCAGGCAGCGCAGGGCCTCGGCGCGAGCTTGCTCCTCGGTGAGGGTCAGCTCCACCTCGCGAAAGTCGCGAACCCGCTCGTCCACCGGAGCGGTGGGAATCCTCACCCGAGGCCGCATGTCCACCTCGCCTCGTGCAATCTTGGCGGCGATCTCCTCCTCGGTCAACTCGGCCACCGGCAGGGGGGTGAGCTCGCGGGGGGTGAGAAGAGGCACCCCTCTGAGATAGCGGTCAATGGAGAGGGCTCCCCGGCGACCAGCGGCGATGGCTTCGATGAGAGCCCCTGGTCCTGCGGCCGCATCGCCCCCAGCGAAGACGCCCGGTCGGTTGGTAGCCAGGGTCCGTGGATCCACCTTGAAGGTACCACGGCGGGTGATCTCCAGCCCGTGATCGGGGTCCAGGAAGCTGATCTCAGGGGCCTGGGCCACGGCAGCCACCATATTATCGCAGGGGATAACGAACTCCGAGCCCTCGATGGGGATGGGACGGCGGCGGCCACTCTCGTCGGGCTCACCCAACCGCATCCTGATGCAACGCACGCCAGAGATGTGCCCATTGTCGGATAGCACTTCGATGGGCTGGGTCAGCAGTTGCAACTGCACGCCCTCGGCCTCAGCGTCGTCCACCTCCCAGGGGTTGGCCGGCATCTCCTGGCGGCCGCGTCGGTAGGCAATGATCACCTCCCGACTGCCCAACCGCAGGGCAGTGCGAGCGGTATCTATGGCCGTGTTGCCCCCGCCCACGACCACCACCCGGTCTCCCAGCTGGATGTCCTCCCCCAGGCTCACGGCCCGCAGGAAGGGCACGCCGTGGTACACTCCTTCGGCGTCCTCGCCGGGGATGCCCAGCTTCTGGGGCTCGTGGGCGCCGATGGCCAGGAAGATGGCCGAGTATCCCTCCTCGAACAACCTATTGATGTTGCGGATGGGATGGTTCAGTTTCAGCTCGATGCCCAGTTTGAGAATCTCGTCAATCTCGCGGTTCAGCACCTCGCGGGGCAGACGATACGCGGGAATACCAACTCGCATCATGCCCCCCGGCACCGGCAGCGCCTCGAAGATCGTCACCTGATAGCCCATGCGGGCCAGAAAGTAGGCCGCCGTCAACCCAGCCGGACCAGACCCCACCACTGCCACCCGCCGCCTCTCCTCAGGTGGCAATTCCGCTGGAGCCAAAGGAAACGGAGCCAGTTCTCTCAGCTTCCCCGAGTTCCCCCGATTTCCCTGCTGGTCCCACCTGGCATATACCGTGTCAGCTACAAAACGCTTCAGGGCACAAATCGCTACCGGCTCGTCCACTTTCCCCCGGTTGCACTGGCTCTCGCAGGGATGATGGCAGACCCGACCTACGGTAGCCGGGAAGGGGTTGTACTGCTTGATGACATCCAGTGCCTCTTCGTAGCGCCCCTCGGCGATGAGCGCGATGTAGCCCTGGGCGCTGGTATCGGCGGGGCAAGCATGCTTGCAAGGGCTGGTGCCCCTCTTGGTGACGATGTAAGCGTTGGGGATTGCCTGGGCGTAGGGCTTGAAGATGGCAGTCCGCTCCGATAGGCCCTCGTCGAACTCGTTAGGGACATGGATGGGGCAGACCTCGGCACAGTCATTGCAACTGGTGCACTTCTCGACGTCCACGTAGCGGGGGTAATGGCGCACGGTAGCGATGAAGTGGCCGGCCTCTCCCTCCAAACCCACCAGTTCTGCATTGGTGATGATCTCGATGTTGAGGTGGCGGCCTGCCTCCACCAGCTTGGGCGAGAGGATGCACATGGCGCAGTCGTTGGTGGGGAAGGTCTTGTCGAGCTGAGCCATATGTCCGCCTATGGCTGGCCCCTTCTCCACCAGGTAGACCTTGATGCCAGAGCTGGCCAAGTCCAAAGCTGCCTGCACTCCCGCAATGCCACCGCCCAGCACCAAGGCCGCGCCCACTTTGCGATCGTCAGTCAAAGTCATCTCAGCAAACCTTCCCCTCTCACGATCACTTCGGCGGAAAAGAGATTGTATGTTGTGCGCATGCGTGGCACGCGCAACATACAGCCTTAAGTCACAAGACTGGCCGGGCCAATTATAACACAGCCAGCGAGATTGCGCAAGTGGCCCAGGCAGATAACCTATCGCCTAAGCTTAGAGGGAATGGGGCACTACACCGTTTACGGTGTAGCGTGGCCTGATCCCACCAGCTACGGCGTTCAGGCCGTAGTGCCCCATTCCCTGTAACCGCTCAGTTCAACTGAAGCTCTTCAGATGGTGGGAATTGCGCTGTTGATTTATAGCACTTCACTATGACATTTGGTACAACTCGCCCCCCAAAGTGAAATACACCTGCAAGGTTTTGCTGGCTTGAGCTTATTGGACAAGTATGGTACAATATATGTACAGAAACTGACAGGATCACCTGTTCACACAGGGGGCAGCAATGAAACGAAGGAGCACTTTATTATCTGAGATTGAGCGAATAGAAGCGGAGATGGATCGATTTTTTGATGAAGCAATTCTCTCAAGGCGATGGGTTCCTTTAAGCCACGTCAGACCTTGGCGTCCCCCTACCGATGTCTACGAAACCGACAACTGTGTGGTGGTTAAGGTAGAAATCGCCGGCATGGAAGAAGAGGACTTCATTATCTCCCTATCCAACCGCAAATTGACCATCTCTGGCATACGGCCCGATCCAATGACAAAGGCCCAGAGTACAACCCTGAGCTATCAACAGATGGAAATTCACTATGGCGAGTTCAAGACCGAAGTTTATATCGGCTGGAATATCGCAGAGGATGGCATTGAAGCTACCTATGAGAATGGGTTCCTGAAAGTTGTGTTGCCCAAAGCCAAGGCCCAGAAGGTGCCTGTGACGACCAAAATTTGAAGTAGTTCCACAACAACTGTGGTGAAAATAGCTATGAATCTAAAGAATTGGTGGAATTCGATGCGAAGGAGGATCTCTATGCCTTCCTCAGAAAAACAGGGACAGCCCTCCGACAACCCCGAAAGAGAGCATGAAGGTGAGAACAGGGTAAGCGATTCCTCGCACGAAATGACCTCAAAGAGAGCCCTGGCGCCTTCAATCCAAAAAGAAGAACTCGAGAGCAAGACCGGAGCAAAGGATAGCTCGGTGGATATCCCCAGCGAACTGGCTATCTTGCCCCTGCGAGGTGTAGTGGTCTATCCTTTGACCGCTTTGCCCCTCACGGTAGGGCGGCCACGCTCCATCCGCTTGATAGACGATGCCGTTTTGGGCAAGCGCATTATTGGCTTGGTGGCAGCAAAGGATCCAGAGATAGAAGACCCCGGCCCTGATGATGTCTACATGGTGGGTACAGCGGCACTGGTCCATCGCCTGCGCAAAGCCCCTGACGGTACCGTTATCCTCCTAGTGCAAGGGTTGGAGCGAATCAGAATCCGCCGGTTCACTCAAATCGAGCCTTATCTGAAGGCTGAGGTAGAAGAGGCTCCCGATGTAGTCGAGGAGTCCGTGGAAATGGAAGCTCTGATGCGCAACATCGTCGAGCTCTTCCGTCGCTTGGTGGCCCTGGTGCCCCACATACCTGACGAACTGGTAATGATGGCCCTGAACGTAGACGATCCACGCCAGTTAGTATACGCCATCGCCACCTACATGCGCATGGACCTGGCTGATGCTCAGGAGATCCTGGAGATCAACGAGGTCAAGGAGAAACTTCGCAAACTAACCGTCACCCTCAACCGGGAACTGGAGGTGCTGGAACTGGGCAAGAAAATCCAGACCGAGGCCCAATCAGAGATGCAGAAGGTCCAGCGCGAGTACTTCCTGCGAGAGCAATTGAAGGCTATTAAAAAGGAGTTAGGAGAAGAAGACGAGCAGACGATAGAGATCGAAGAACTACGCCAAAAGATAGAGGCAGCTGGCATGCCCGAGGAGGCCAGGAAAGAGGCCGAACGCGAGTTGGATCGCCTGTCGAAGCTGCCCACCGCCGCGGCCGAATATTCGGTGATCCGCACCTATCTCGATTGGCTGGTCAACCTGCCCTGGAACAAAACCACCGAGGACAATCTGGACATCACCCGTGCCCGCCAGGTGCTGGACGAGGATCACTATGACCTGGAGGACATTAAGGAACGCATCCTGGAATACCTGGCAGTGCGCAAGCTGCGATTGGAGCGAAAAGACGAAGAGGAAGAAGAGCCAGCGGACCACATACGTCGGGAGCGCGAAGGGGTGATCCTGTGCTTTATCGGGCCGCCGGGCACCGGCAAGACCTCGCTGGGACGGTCCATCGCCCGAGCTTTGGGCCGCAAGTTCGTGCGGCAGTCGCTGGGTGGGGTGCGAGACGAGGCGGAGATCCGTGGCCACCGGCGGACCTACATCGGCGCCCTCCCAGGCCGCATTATCCAGGCCCTGCGGCGCGTGGGGACCAAGAACCCGGTCTTTATGCTGGATGAAATCGACAAGGTAGGGCAGGACTGGCGCGGCGACCCATCCTCGGCCCTCCTGGAGGTTCTCGATCCGGAGCAGAACCGGGACTTCCGCGATCATTACCTGGACGTGCCCTTCGATCTCTCCCAGGTGATGTTTATCTGCACAGGGAATGTCCTGGAGACCATCCCTCCAGCCCTGCGAGACCGCATGGAGATCCTCAGACTCTCTGGTTATACCGAGGAGGAGAAGATCAAAATCGCCCAGCAATATCTGATCCCACGGCAGATCAGGGAGAACGGTCTCCGGCCAGAGGAGATCGAGTTCACTGAAGAAGCCGTCCGAAAGGTCATCCGTGACTACACCCGCGAGGCGGGGGTGCGCAACCTGGAGCGGGAGCTGGGTAGCATCTGCCGAAAAGTGGCAACCAGGGTGGCGGAGGGACAGGAAGGTGTCAAAACCCTGGTAACCGAGGAAATTGTGGCCGAATTTCTGGGCAAGCCCAAGTATTTCTTCGAGGCAGCGGAGCGCACGGAGATACCGGGCGTGGCCACAGGCGTGGCCTGGACGCCTACCGGTGGCGACATCATCTTCGTCGAGGCCACCAAGATGCCGGGCAAGAAGGGCTTCACCCTCACCGGACAGCTTGGCGATGTTATGAAAGAGTCAGCCCAGGCGGCCCTCAGCTACGTGCGCTCCAAGGCCAAGGAATTGGGGATTGATGAGGATTTCTTTGAGAAGAACGACATTCACCTCCATGTGCCTGCCGGTTCCATCCCCAAAGATGGGCCCTCAGCGGGGGTGACCATGGCTACAGCCCTCGCCTCCCTGCTGCTGAATAAACCGGTTCGTTCCGATGTTGGCATGACTGGCGAGATCACCCTGCGGGGGCAGGTGTTGCCGGTGGGAGGGATCAAGGAGAAAGTGCTAGCCGCCCACAGGGCCGGATTGAAAACAGTGATCCTGCCCAAGCGCAACGAGCCGGATCTGGAGGATGTGCCAGAAGAGGTCAGAAAGGAGATGAATTTCATCCTCGCCGATCAGGTGGATCAGGTCATCGAGGCCGCCCTGGTTGACCATCGGGGAGAGCCTGGGACCTTCGAGAGCAAAGAAGGGAGTGCTGATGCTCACGAAACTGAGGGTTAGGGATTATAAGAGTCTTGATAAACGCCTGGCTTTCATAGGCCTAAGCTTGGTGGCAGCCTTCCTCTTTCTTGGCGGTTCCCTCGCCCTGGCCCAACAGGGAGAGCACGTTGACCTTATCAACGTGAAGGGAGTCATAGACCCATTCACCGCTCAATATGTTGGCCGGGGGCTTAGCATTGCCCAAAATGACGGGGCCCAATGCCTGATCATCCAACTGGATACACCAGGTGGCTCGGATGGCCCCATGCGTGACATCGTGCAGAAGATGCTAAACTCCTCGGTGCCGACCGTGGTATATGTTGCCCCTGCGGGAGCCAGAGCAGGCTCGGCAGGGGTTTTCGTCACCATGGCCGCCCACGTCGCAGCTATGGCTCCCGGCACGAACATCGGGGCCGCCCACCCCGTGGACATCACCGGGGCGATAACTGGCACGATAGAAGAGAAAGTGACCAACGATGCCGCTGCCTATATCAGGGCCATCGCCGAGAAGCGAGGTCGTAATGCAGAGTGGGCGGAGAAGGCAGTGCGGGAGAGTGCTTCCATCACAGCCAGTGAAGCCAGGGAGTTTCAGGTAGTGGACCTCATCGCCGATGACCTGACAGACCTTTTGGACAAGATAGACGGCAAAGAGGTAAGCACTGCCTCTGGCCCTGTGACTTTGAAGACCCGGGGGGCTCCGGTTCGCACCATTAACATGAACTTCGCTGAGAAGTTCCTACACGTCATCGTTGATCCCAACATAGCCTATCTTCTGCTGTCCATCGGCACCCTGGCCCTGACGGCGGAGTTCTATCATCCTGGAGCCATCCTGCCTGGAGTTACAGGGGCTATTTGCCTGATCCTGGCTTTCGTGGCCTTTGGCAGCCTGCCGGTAAACTGGGGCGGGGTAGCCCTCATCGTCCTGGCGGTGGTGCTCTTCATTGTGGATATTAAGGTGGCTGGCTTCATGCTCAGCGTGGGAGGAGTCATCGCCTTCGTCCTCGGCTCGCTGATGCTCTTCAGCCCCTTCGCCCCGCCCTCGCCCACCATGCCCCGTCTCACTGTCTCCTGGCCCCTCATCGCCCTAATGACCGCTTCCATTGCATCTTTCTTCCTCTTCGCCCTCTCGGCAGGGATCAGAGCCCAGCGGGCCAAGCCAGCTAGTGGGATCAAGCTCCTGATCGGGGCCACAGGGGTCGCTGTTTCAGACCTGGACCCCATGGGCACGGTTCAGGTCAGGAGCGAGTTGTGGAGCGCCGTCGCTGAGGAAGGCACCATCAAGAAAGGGGAGCAGGTTACAGTGATAGATGCAAAGGGGGTGAGGCTAAAGGTAACTAGAAAAACTCAAAGCTCAAAATCCAAAGAGGAAAACTCGACATCCGAAGTTCCAAAATCCAACAAATCGTATCAAGGAAAAGAAGGAGGCTAATATGGGTGCGATATTGGGCAATCTGGTTGGATTATTCCTGTTCCTCCTGTTTGTGGCCATCATCCTGAGCATGGCCATCAAGATCGTGCGGGAGTATCAGCGCTTGGTGGTTTTTAGACTGGGGCGCTGCATCGGCGAGAAGGGGCCCGGGATTGTCTTCCTGATTCCTTTTGTTGATCGGCCAGTCTGGGTAGACCTACGAGAACAGTTTCTTGAAATCCCTCACCAAACTTGTATCACCAAAGACAACGCCCCCATTGATGTGGAATTCCTGATCTACTGGAGGGTGGTCAACTCTGTGGACAGCGTGATCCAGGTGTCGAATTTCGCCGGTGCCTCCCAGGGGATCGCCACCACCACCTTGCGCGCCGTGGTAGGCGATATTGAGCTGGACGAAGTCCTCTCCAAGCGGGAGGAGATCAACAGGGTTCTGCGCACCAAGCTGGACGAGGTCACTGAGCGCTGGGGGGTCAAAGTGACCAGCGTGGAGATCCGGGAGATCCTGCCACCGCGAGAGGTGCAAGAGGCCATGAACCGCCAACTGGCAGCAGAGCGCAATCGCCGGGCCATGGTCACCGAGGCCGATGGCAAGCGCGAGGCAGCCATCAAGGTAGCCGAGGGCGAAAAGCAATCGGCCATCCTCAGAGCCGAGGGGGAACGGCAAGCCTCTATCCTGCGAGCCGAGGGATTCTCTATAGCCCTGGAGAAGATCTTTGGAGTGGCCAAGAAGGTGGATAGCAAGACCATGAGCTTGCAGTATCTGGAGACCCTCAAGGCGCTGGGGGCCAGCCCCGCCACCAAGTTCGTGTTCCCCATGGAATTTGCCAATCTGCTCAGGCCCTTCACCCGGTACGCTGAGAGCGTGACCAAAGAGGCTACCACCTCTCCCACTGAGGCAACCACGCAGGAATAATTTAAGGGGCGTTAATATGCCAAATAACAAAAGCGTGAAGAAGGGGCGACCACAATGGAGGCGAATGGACCTCCACATCCATACCCCCGCCTCAGCGGACTACCAGCAGTCTGGCGTTTCCTATCTGGATATTCTCCACGAAGCGGAGAGAAAGAACCTGGAGATCATCGCCTTCACCGACCACAACACCGTTGCCGGCTATGCGGGGATGCTGGCCGAGATCGAGAAACTGGAGACGCTGGAGGAACTGAATCGCCTCCTCCCTCAGGAGAAAGAAAGGCTCCAGGAATATCGCCGCCTGCGGAAGAAAATATTGGTGCTCCCTGGCTTTGAATTCACAGCCACCCTGGGCTTTCACATCCTGGGTATCTTCTCTAACCAGACCACCGTCCGTGAGTTGGAGCACATCCTCTTAGACCTCAACGTTCCCGCTAACAAACTGGATGACGGTTCCACCGAGGTGGGAGCCACAACCGATGTGCTGACAGCCTACCGCGTGATAGATGAAGCAGGTGGCATCGTGATCGCCGCCCATGCCAACTCTACCCACGGCGTGGCTATGCGACACTACGGCTTCGGTGGCCAGACCAAGATCGCCTACACCCAGGACGAGCACCTCCACGCCTTAGAGGTAACGGACCTGGAGAGCAAGGGCCGGCGCACAACCCGAGCCTTCTTTAACGGCTCCAAACCAGAGTACCCCCGCCCCATGCGCTGCATCCAGGGCTCCGACAGCCACCGCCTGACCCGCGATCCCAAGGACAAAAAGTCCCTGGGCGTGGGAGACCGGATCACCGAGGTGCTGCTGCCAGAGGTCAGCTTCGAAGCCCTGCGCCAGGTCTTCCTTAGCGACGATCTCACCCTCACCCGGCCCTATCGGGCTGAGCGTGCTCCCTTCGACTATGTCCGAGCAGCGCGAGAGCAGGGGCCCAGCATTGTCCAGTCCTTCCACGAGAAAATGACTCGCCGAGGCGGGCGTCTTTATGCCATCATCGCCGACGTGGTGGCCTTCGCCAACACTAATGGCGGCACCATTTACGTCGGGGTCAGCGCCAATCCCAAGACGCCTCCCAAGGGCATTGACAACCCCAAAGAGGCCATCGCCATCCTCAGGTCCGAGATCGAGCGCAAAATCACGCCACCCCTGGAAGTCACGATTGATGTCCAGCAGACCGAGGGCAAGCAGGTTATACGCCTGGTTGTGCCCCGGGGCGATGATCCACCCTACGCCATCGATGGCAATAAGATCTATGTCCGCCAGGAGACGGAGACCAGCATGGCCGTACGCGATGAGATCGTGCAACTGGTCAAACGATCCCTGCAGTCGATGGAGCCTCCGGAGGAGAAAGTGCCCCTAGAGGAAGAAGCCCCAGTGGTTGAGGAGAAGCCTTCCATGATAGAGCCTCCCAAGACAGGAGTGGAAATCGTGGAGACGGTGGAGCGAAAGGGCACCCTCTATCATACCATGAAGGATTTGCGCAACGGCAACGTGGTTCGCAACGTGAGTCGCTCTTCGGCCCGACGGCTATGGCAATACGCCATCACCCAAAAGGAGCAACACCCCGTTCAGGTGGATCAGGTGGACTGGCGTGGCGACATCGGCCTCTGGAAGAAGAAACGGCGAGCGGGCAAGGTACGCTATGACTTCGTCCAACGCGACCCCCAGGGTCAGTTGCATGTTTACTACGGCGTAACGGAGGAGGGCATCCACGGACCATGGAGGCAGTT
>CAZRSI010000004.1:0-11274 GCA_964602575.1 uncultured Anaerolineae bacterium | reverse complement strand
AAACTTCAGAATATTTTGTTATAGTCAAGTAAATAAGCAGGAATATAGGCTAAACAACATGTTTTGTGCAATAATCAATTGAAATGTCTGGAAATTTGCTTGCTTACGTGGTTCAGGGAATCGGCTATGGTTTCGCAGCCGCAGTCCAACCAGGCCCTTTTCAGACATACATCATAGCACAGACGTTGCATCGGGGATGGCGAAACACCTTGCTCGCCGCTTTTGCCCCATTGGCCAGCGACGGCCCTATCATCGCTCTTGTGCTGCTGGTATTGAATCAAATACCGGACAATATGCAGCGATTCTTGTACACTGCCAGCGGTCTCTTCATCCTCTACCTGGCAACGACCGTGTTCAGGGCCTGGCGCGACTTTGATCCGGCGCAGCGGGCTACAGCCACTTCCAGCCAACAAAGTCTACTCCGAGCCGCGATAATGAATGCCTTGAGCCCCGGCCCCTACATTTTTTGGAGCCTGGTCTCTGGCCCTATCCTGCTGACAAGTTGGCGACAGACTCCAGCCAATGGCATCGGCTTTCTGGCCGGTTTCTACCTGGCCATGATTGGCACCCTGGCAGGGATCATTGTCCTTTTCGGCACAGCCCGGCAGCTTGGGCCAAAGGTGAACCGCACCATGTTGGGAATATCGGCCGCTGTTCTGGCATGCTTCGGGATTTATCAATTGTGGCGTGGTATATCGGAAATGATTGTATGACCTGGAGGTGAGGCACGTGAACGATTTGGTTGAGCTTTGGGAGATACCCACTGCCGAAGAAATATACATGATCGTGGGTTGGCATCAATGGGCAGATGCGGGCAACGTTTCATCAGGATTGCCTCAATACCTCATAGAGCAAACCGATGCCAGGAAAATCGGGGAGATAAAGCCTGACGGATTCTACCTATTCCAGATCCCCGGCACTCACCATTTTCTCAGGCCGGAGGTAAAGCTTCACGAAGGATACCGGAGAGAGCTAGAGGAGAGGAAAAACGAATTCTTCTACTCCGGCAATGATGAAAAGGGCCTTGTCGTTTTCCTGGGAGAAGAGCCCCACCTTAATGTAGAACGCTATGCCTTGACCTTCTTTGATGCGGTGGAGGAACTGAGGATTAGGAGAGTAGCTGCTGTGAGCGGAGTATATGGCGCCATGCCCTACGACAAGGAAAGAGAGATATCCTGTGTCTATAGCCTCCCGGAAATGAAAGACGAGCTTACTGAATACGCCGTCAAGTTCTCCAACTATGAGGGAGGAACAACGATTGGCACTTACCTGGCTGACAAGGCTGAGCAAAGAGGAATAGAGTTCCTCGTGTTCTACGCCTTTGTGCCAGCCTATGACCTCTCAGAACTGTCGAGACAACTCCAAGGCATAAGAATAGAAACGGACTTTAAGGCATGGTACGACCTTATGAGAAGATTGAACCATATGTTCGACCTGGAGATCGCTCTCTCCGACCTTGCAAAGCAGAGCGATGAACTCATCTCATCCATGGACTCAAAGATTGATGAATTGGAAAGAACCATGCCGCATCTTGAAGTGAGAGATTATGTAGAGAGCCTGACTAAGGACTTCGTGGAGATGCCATTTATGCCCCTTGGCGAGGTCTGGGAGAGGGAGCTGGGAGATCTATTTGGGGACAATGCATAGTCCGAGCACGCGATGCGAGCGGAAATCATCTCCATTGGAACTGAACTATTGCTGGGCGCCATTGTAGACACCAACGCGGCCTACATCTCCCGACGATTGGCCGAGATCGGCGTTGACCTTTATCATCGCGCAACCGTGGGAGACAATGAGGAGCGCATCGCCCGCTGCATCGAGGAGGCCCTGGAGAGAGCCGACGTGGTGATCTGCACCGGCGGGCTGGGGCCCACGGTGGACGACGTCACCCGCCAGGCAGTGGCGCGGGCCACTGGCCGGGAGCTGGTGCTGGACGAGGAGATGCTGGGCTGGATCGAGGAGCGCTTTCGCAGCTGGGGTCATCCCATGAGCGAGAACAACCGCCGCCAGGCCCTCAAGCCAAAGGGTGCCATCGCCATCGAGAATCCGGTGGGCACCGCGCCCATCTTCATCGTCCAGGACAAACAAGGCGACGTGATCGTGCTACCTGGCGTGCCCCACGAAATGGAATACCTCATGGAGCACGAAGTGATCCCCTACCTCAAGCGCAAGCTCGGCCACCGAGAGGTGATCAGAACCCGCGTGCTGCGCACCGTGAGCATAGGCGAATCGCAGATAGACGCACGCATCGGAGATCTGATGGAGAGCGCCAATCCCACCGTGGGCCTTGCTGCCCATCCGGGCCAGACCGACGTGCGCATCGTGGCCAAGGCACCCAGCGAGGAGGAGGCAGAACAACTCATCGCACAGATGGAGAAGCGAGTGCGCGAGCGACTAGGGGAGGTGATCTACGGCGTGGATGAGGAAACAGTGGCAGAAGTGGTCGCTCGCATGTTGGCTGAGCGAGGCTTGACCTTGGGCACCGTGGAGTGCGGCGTGGGTGGCACCGTCAGCCGCCAGATTTTCGAGGCACCCGATGGCCCCGCCGTGCTGGGGAACAGCCTGATCGTTGATACGGTGGAGGAGGCCATTGGCCTTTTGGGCCTGTCTCAATTCAAGGGAGCGGGCGCTTTCTCACCCGAGGCAGCCCAGGCTGCGGCAGGGGCCGGGCACGAGTTTCTGGAGGTGGACCTCTGCCTGGCCCTATGGGTGCGGTCACCTATCCCCGATGATCCGGCAGAACGGCAGCCCATGCACATCGCCCTTGATACGGGAAAAGAGGTGTTAGTTAAAACCTTCCAGTACGGAGGGCACAAGGAGCAAGCCAAGGGCTGGCTGGTGAACCGGGCACTGGACATGGTGCGGCGGGCGCTGTTATAGCAGATGCCTAACTAGATATCTCGGGATTTACGTGGAAGTTCCCGCTGAAGACCGGCTCTTAATAGCTGGGCTGACTAACCTTACCCCATTGGACATCTCCTCCCCCAACTGGATGCCCGTAGCCGAATACCACGCCTACCGCGAGCAGGTGGGGCCACCACCTGGCATGAGAGGGATGCCACACATCATCCGCCCGTGATGAGGTCCGTGGGATCCCCTCTGAGTTGACTTTTTCTCCAACTTGTACTATCCTTTAAGCCCACGTTTCACCATTCAGTAGAGATAGGCTTTTCTTCCCCTTCCCAATGTGAGGCTTGCGCTTAACTGCTGCGCAAGTCCAACAGGTGGCGGGGGTCAACAAATAACAAGGAGGTTATTCAGTCAACATGGTAAACAAATCACAACTTCCAGGCAGCAAGGCCAAAGCATGGGTCGAGAGGGATGCGGCTGCTATATCTCCTTCCTACACCCGTTCCTACCCCTTCGTGATAGACCACGGTCGGGGTTCGGAGGTGTGGGATGTGGATGGCAACCGCTTCATTGATTTCAATGCTGGCATTGCGGTCACGTCCACGGGGCACTCCCATCCTAATGTGG
Organism: uncultured Anaerolineae bacterium; assembly: GCA_964602575.1. Classification (GTDB taxonomy): domain Bacteria; phylum Chloroflexota; class Anaerolineae; order VGOG01; family VGOG01; genus CAZRSI01. The sequence continues at coordinate 7,797 of CAZRSI010000004.1, read as the reverse complement.
TCAAGGCCATCAAACAGCAAGCCGAGAAGTTCATCCATATGTCCGGGACCGACTTCTATTATCCTGCCCAGATCGAGCTGGCGGAGAAACTGAATGCTCTGGTTCCCATCGAGGAAGAGACTAAGGTCTTCTTCGCCAACTCGGGCGCCGAATCGGTGGAGGCAGCTTTCAAGTTGGCCCGCTACTACACCGGACGTCCTCGCATGCTAGCCTTCATCGGCGCTTTCCACGGCCGCACCATGGGTGCATTATCCCTCACCGCGTCGAAGTACGTGCAGCGCAAGGGCTTCGCGCCACTGGTGCCAGGGGTGACGCACGTGCCCTACGGCTACTGCTATCGCTGCCCTTTCCATCTGGAATATCCATCTTGCGATATCTACTGCGTAAAGTACATTGAGGAAGCCCTCTTTCGCTACTTCGTCCCCGCCGAGGAAGTAGCAGCCATCTTCGTCGAGCCCATCCAGGGCGAGGGCGGTTACATAGTACCACCCCCAGAGTGGCACGGCCGGCTCAAAGCGTTGATGGATAAGTATGGCATCCTCTATGTCGCCGATGAGGTGCAGACAGGTTTCGGGCGCACCGGCAAAATGTTCGCCATCGAGCACTGGGGTGTCGAGCCCGATATCATCTGTATGGCCAAAGGGATCGCCTCCGGAATGCCCCTCGGGGCCACAGTGGCCCGCAAGAACCTTATGACCTGGCCACCCGGCGCTCATGCCTCCACCTTCGGCGGAAACCCGGTCTCCTGTGCAGCCGCGCTGGCGACCATTGAGCTGATAGAGAATGGTCTGATGGAAAACGCGGCCCGCATAGGCCAATGGATGATGGCCCGGTTGCAGGAGATGGCCAAGGATCACCCCAGTATGGGAGATGTGAGGGGCAAGGGGCTGATGATCGGCGTCGAGCTGGTGAAGGACAAGGAGACCAAGGAACCCGCACCGGACATACGCGACAATATCGCCCAACTCGCCTTCCAAAAAGGGCTGCTGATCCTGGGCTGTGGTCCAAACACCATCCGCTTCATGCCAGCCCTCAACATATCCCAGGATATCGCCGACGAGGGCCTGGCCATCTTCGAGGAGGCCCTTACCGAGGCAGAGAAAGAGGCCGGACTCTAGCAAACCGGCAAACAACAGTTGATATACGTAAGAAAGCTTAAAACACCCACCCCGGACGCGTAGGTAGGAAGCTAATTTACGTAAGCAAACTTAAAGAAATTGCATGAAATGGCTGGATTACGCAAGATATGGCGCGAAAAGATATGATAGACTACCAACTGCGCCAGCGTGAATATCTCCTCGAGATAAGCCGGGCCATGACTTCGCGGCTGGACCTGCCCTCATTGCTGCGCCTGATTTTGGAGAACGCGACGGAAATGCTACGGGGGCAGGCGGGCCTCGTTGCCCTACGTCAGGACAACGGCAGATTGCAAGCATATGCAAGCTATGGCCTGCCGTCGGGGCTCTTACACCTTTTCACCCCTTTGCTTACCGATATTCCTACCAACGCCGAGCGGGAGGACTGGATCCGCTGGAGCGTCCCAGACCTGCAAACCAAGCTGGCTTTGGTGGTATCGGCCATTGGGCTTGGTTTGCGCCAGGTAGTGGCTTTGCCCATGGTTATGGAAGGCAACCTCATCGGCGTGATCTACATCTTCCGCTCCCGGGGTGGGGCTTTCTCCATCAATGACCGCCAGGTGTTGGCCAGCTTCGCCGATCAGGCAGCCATCGCCGTCCACAATGCTCGCCTCTACCAGCAACTGGTATACGAGAAGCAACGTCTGGATGCCATCATTCAGAACAGCGCCGATGGAGTGATGATCCTGGACTCCCAACGTCGCATCCAGGTCTTTAACCGAGCTCTAGAGGAGATGACGGGATGGACTGCTGAGGAGGCCCTGGGGCAACCTTGCTCCCGTGTGCTGGCCCTGAAGGATCGCCAGGGCAAAGACATCTGCGAAGCTGCATGTCCTCTGTCGCAACCTGAGCCAGAGGAACACCTGTATGTGGAGGGCGATATCGAGCGCACCGACGGGTCGGTTGTCACCGTAGGTATCACCTACTCGCTCCTCCGGGACAAAGAAGGCCGCCTGGTAAACATTATCGCCAATGTGCGAGACATCACCCGTTTCCGCGAAGCCGAGGAGATGAAGTCCACCTTCGTCTCGGTGATCTCTCACGAGCTCAAGAGCCCCGTTTCCATCATCAAAGGCTACGCCGACACCCTGCGTCGCGAGGATGCCCACTGGGACGAGGAAACCGTGAGACAAGGCCTGGCTGTCATCGCCGAGGAAAGCGACCGCCTGAACAGACTGATAGACAACCTGCTCGACGCATCGCGCCTGCAGGCTAACGCCTTCAAGCTGGAGTTTAGCTACGTCCAGCTAGACAAGCTGGCCGAAAAGGTGGTGGAGGATTTCCGAACCCAATCGAGTGAGCACATGTTCACCCTGGATTTCCCCCCCGATTTCCCCACTGTGCGTGGCGACGCTGAGCGATTGCGGCAGGTGTTGAGCAACCTGCTCTCCAATGCCATCAAATACTCGCCTCGCGGTGGGCTGATTCGGACGGGCGGGTGGACCGATGATGACTGGGTTTACGTTTACGTGGCCGACGAGGGCATTGGCATTCCTAAGCCGGAACAAGAGCGCATTTTCGAGCGCTTCTACCGGGCGGAAAGCCCCCTCACCCGCCGCACAGAGGGCGTAGGGCTGGGCCTTTACCTGTGCAAGGAAGTGGTCGAGGCTCACGGTGGCAAAATCTGGGTACAAAGCGAGCCTGGCAAGGGAGCCAAGTTCATTTTCAAGCTGCCCCGCGATTAAATCATCTAAAGGTGTTGAGTTGACAATCAACACAAAACGTGCTATAATACACCTGCCGACAAAACAGTGGGAAGGGATTGGGAATGGAACGGACATTTGGGTGTGCGCTGCGGGAGCTTCGGCGCTCCAAAGGCATCAGTCAGCGAAACCTGGCGGAGAAGGTGGGGGTGGATTTCTCGTACATTAGCAAGATCGAGAACGACCGTTTGCCTCCGCCTGCAGCAGACACCATAGTCAAGATCTGTGAGGCCCTTGAAGTGCCGCCGGATTCACTGCTTGCCCTCTCTGGTAAGATACCCAAGGAGCTAGAAGAGACCATTGGGTCAAGCCCTGCAGCAATGCAATTCATTCGGAGTGCCCAATCAATGGGTCTCACTGAGGAGGAGTGGAGACTACTTACCAGGCAACTGAGACAACTACGAAGTTGACCACTCGAGTTCCCTGATTTAGGAAGTCTAACGATTTGAGGTGGCATTTTGCTAAGGAGCAGAGAGGAGGACATGAAATGAGCACCGATTGGCTGGCGGTTCAGAGCTTTCAGCGAACTCAGGAGCTCTTGACGGCGATTAACACCCTATCAATTCACACCAAACTGGAATTGGCGGGGATTGCCGATGACGAAAGGGCTGAGGCAGCCGCAAAAGCGCGGGAGAAGCTGGCGTTGTTTCTAAAAGCCTTTGACAAGATCGTACGGGAGGCCGAGCAGACAAATGGAGAGACATTGTTGGGAATAGACCCCCGCATGGAGCAGTTGGCAAGGAAATTTGTGGCTGCCAGACGCGATAGGGCCAGATTCCATTCCCCGCTCTTCACGCAATCCCTCTCTGAAGCGGCGAATCTGCTGGCACCTACAGAGGCAAAAGACCGACAAGCGCTTGTTGAATACCTACAGGACCTCCGCACTTTGGTTGAGGAACACCTACACGCCGATATCCATCAAATACTCCACCAGTTCTAAATGAGAGAAATCCTTAGGCAAAGCAACATAGACCTCCTCAGAGAAATCAATCGGCTGAAGTCAGTAGTGTATTCGGCTTCAGTATTGCCAGAGCTCGTCACCTATCAGGCACAAATTCTCATAACGTGCGAAATGCTTCGCCGGCAGGGCCAACAGAATCTCCGCGATCTTGACCTCAACAGAGACGAGCTTCTGCCAGACATACTCAGCGAGACCCAGAGACTAGCTAGCTGGTTCCGATTGTATAACGAGCGCTTTGCCGGTCCAATCCTTCGCTCGTTACCGTCGGACCAACTGTGTCTGCGGATTATCGCTTGGCTACACGACCATCACCCCGAAACGCACCGGGTGCCCGCAGCTCTCAGCGATGGTGGGTTCGGCATCTGGCCGGAACCCCAGTTTCCAATTGTCTATATCATGCCCTTTTCCAGGCAACGGGGGTTGCTTTACCTGCCGCTTTTCTTCCACGAGTTTGGCCATTTGCTATATGTTTGTCATGAGGCAAAGATGGATGAACTCGTGTATGAATTGCAGAAAAGCATCGCCGATTTGTTAGAATCCACCCCTCAGCAGGATGACCTCTCTGCTCAAGAGGGCGCAAAGAGGCGCAGGGCTATTGCTGTGACATGGTATCTATGGACACAAGAGATCTTCTGCGATGCAGTTGGTTTTGCAATTGGGGGCCCTTGTTTTGCTTACGCATTTTCAATGTATCTCCGAACGAGTGGAAGGGATGCATTCTATCTTCCTCGAAGCCAGCTTGAGTTTAGTCACCATCCAGTAACCTGGTTGCGCATCCACTTTCTGGCAGACCAGGTTCGACGAGCAGGATGGCCCAAGGAGGCAGAGAAACTGGAGAATGAATGGAGCAAGATCGCAGCCACAATGGGAGTCACAGAGGAATATCACGGCTTCTATGAAGACAGATTTATGCCCTTGATTCGCAAGACAATTGATGACATGCTCACTGTGGCATCACCATGGGAGTTTCTTGATGAAGATGTTGCTCCATCCGAATGGGATCCCCAATCCTCTTCCCCAGTACATTTGCTGAACACGGCCTGGCGCATGTACCTACAAGACCCCGCCAGCTACGATAGCTGGGAAGAACAAGCCATATCCGCCTTTCTCGAGAGTTACGGAAAATGAATGAAGGCCAACGCATTGACCTCCACATTCACTCCTTCTTCAGCGACGGCAACCTCCTGCCCAGCGAGATCCTGCAAAGGGCAGCGGCCATGGGCCACGAAGCTATCGCCATCACCGACCACGCCGACGCATCCAACCTGGATGAAGTTGTTTCCAATCTGGTACGCTTCGCTCAGATGCAAAAAGAGGACTTCCCCCTCATCTTCATACCAGGTGTGGAGCTCACCCATATCGCCCCGGCCAGCATTGCCCCCCTGGCACAGCGGGCTAGAAGGCTGGGGGCGGGCCTGATTGTAGTGCACGGGGAGACCATCGTGGAACCCGTGATGGCGGGCACCAACCGGGCAGCGGTAGAGTGCACCGAGGTAGACATCCTGGCTCATCCCGGCCTTATCACCCTGGAAGAGGCCCAAATCGCCGCCCACAACGACGTTTACCTGGAAATCTCCTCGCGGCAAGGTCACTGCCTTACCAACGGCCACGTAGTTCGAATCGCCCGCCAGGCGGGAGCCAAGCTCATCCTCAACACCGATGCCCACTCGCCCGGCGATTTGATAGACCAAAAGCAGGCCTATCTGGTAGCTGCCGGTGCCGGGTTAAACGAGAGCGAGATTCAACAAGTCACCGTAACCAACCCTCAGGCTTTGGTCCAGCGAGCCCTGAGTCGCTATACCCAAATGGTCAAGATGGTCAGATGGTCAGAGGGATCACCAGACCAAGGACCACCCGACCAAAGAACACCCGACCAAAACAGAAAGGAAATCTAATTTAATGTACCAACCACAGATCATCCCTGTAACCTGCCCCCTCTGCGGGCGCCGATTTGGCGCTCAGATACAAGACATCGTTGATGTAGGTAAAGACCCGGAGGCAAAGACGAAGCTCTTACGGGGGAAGATCAACGTCGCCACCTGCCCCCAATGCGGCTACGGCGGGATACTGAACGTCCCCTTTGTCTACCACGACCCCACCAAAGAGTTGCTACTATGCTTCCTGCCGCCCGAACTGAATTTGAGCGGGGACGATCAGCACAAGCTAGTGGGTGATCTGACCAACCGCATCATCGGCTCACTGGCTCCTGAAGAGCGCAAAGGCTACCTACTGCAGCCTAAAATCTTCTTCAGCCTGCAGGGGCTGATGGATGAGATAGCGCAAGCTGAGGGTATCAGTAAGGAAATGCTTGAGGCACGAAAGGCCAAACTGAATCTGATCCAGCGCTTCCTGGATGCCACCAGCGACGACGTCTTGCGAATCCTGGTCCGCCAGCACGACGACGAGCTGGATTACGAATTCTTCTATCTCCTGAGCAGTTACATAGAAACAGCCAAGGCCGAGGGTCAGGAAGACAGGGCCAGACGCCTCTTGGGCCTGCGGGAGAAGCTGTTGGAGTTCAGCAGTCTGGGCAGAGCCGGCCGACTCCAGCGTGAGGTTGCTGAGGCTTTGGAAAAGGGCATGACCCAGGAAGAGTTTCTGGAGAAGGTGCTCGAATGCCAGAGTGACACCGAAGTAGAAGCCGTAATAGCCGTCGGACGCCCCATGCTGGACTACCAGTTCTTCCGCAGCCTGACCAGTAAAATCGAAGCTTACGAAAAAGAAGGGGATACCGGGCAAGCCCAGCGGCTCAAGAACTTACGGACCCGGATCGTAGAGATCCGGGATAAACTGGACGCCGAGACCCGGACCATTTTGAAGGAAAAGGCAGATTTACTGGCAGAGATTCTGAAGAGCGAGGACTTTGAAGAGATGTTGCGAGAGCATGTGGAGGAAATTGACGATGCCTTCTTTGCAGTCCTTTCGATCAACATCGAGGAGGCCGAGGCCCAGGGGGAGAAGAAAGAGGTCAGGAAGCTCAAGCGCATAGCGGACATAGCCTTCGAATTACTGCAGGAGACGGCGCCCAAACCAATCAAGTTTATCAACGAACTGATGCAAGCTCAATATCCCAGAGAGACGAAGAAAATGCTGGAGGATAACGCCGAGTTGGTAGACGATGAGTTACTTATGACAATGGATTGGATTATCCAAAGCCTGAATCAAAGAGGGGACAAGAAAGTTGCTCAACGCCTGAGGGAGGTCAGAGAGCAGGCAAGAGCTATGTTAAAAGCGTATTCCTTCTAATCGAAGCCTTGAAGGTCTTCACCACAGTTATCGCGAGGGTATTCTATCCAAACGAAACCCATGACCTCGCACTGTGATTATATATTGGTGATGGGGATCAACCTCACTTAACCTCTCGCGCAGGCGCCGAACCAAGGCATCAATAGCCTGATCGGTGACTCCCTCCTCAGAGGCCTCAGGCCAAACCGCCTCCACTATTTCGTCACGAGTGCATACCCGCCCTGCTTCATTGTATAGCAGCTCCAACAACCGGTATTGGGCCAAAGACAATGGAGGGCTGAGCTCGCGTCCCCCAACGAAAACCGTGTGGCTACTCTGATCCAGATAGAGACCAGAGCTAGCGCCCCGCTCGAAAGACAGCGGGGCTGTGGCTTCGGCGCCAACGAAGCTCAATTTGACACACAAAGCGATCTGAATCTCATCGCCATCCTGCAAGACATAGGGTTTTATGATCTCGCGACCGTTGACATGGGTGCCGTTCTTGCTCCCCAGGTCCTCCAGGATATATTGGCTGCCCCTGCGTCGAATCCGGGCATGATGGCGCGAAACCTGACGTTCCACGAGGACGACATCACAATCCTCGCTGCGCCCAATAGTCATTATTTCCTTGTCGAGAGGCCAACTTCGACCAACCCCTTTGCCCTCCAGCAGGATGAGAATGGGCATTTCCATCATCGTCATCGAGCGGAGACTCCTTTATGCTGGATTTATTTGACAAGAAAATGATTATGGTTTAAGCTATAAGCAAACT
>CAZRSI010000003.1:0-34370 GCA_964602575.1 uncultured Anaerolineae bacterium | reverse complement strand
ATGTGGGACCTGTGGTCGGCGGAAAAGGTGCTTGCGGAAAATGAAAACGCTCCGGAATATTTTATCCGATATGTCGTCCCGGCCATCAGAGAGCGTGTCGAACCGGTCGCGCTTGATACGGAATTCATACCTGGCTTTCAAGCTATTTGGGGGCGTGGTCACAGTGCTGGTCATAGCGCATTGCGCATCACCTCAGCAGGCGAAACGCTGCTTCACATCGGCGATGCCGTCCACCACCTGCTCCACATCGCCTACCCGGAATTGCTTTGTTCCTGGGATAGAGCACGATATCCTGACGAGATGGTCAGGACCCGGCGGCAACTACTCAAACGGGCGGCTGACGAGAACGCGCTGGTCTTTGGCTCCCACCTGCCTTTCCCGGGACTTGGATGGGTAATAGCGAAGGAAAATGGGTGGCAATGGCAGGCCATGGAGATACATGAATCCCCGGAAGTGATGCTTCAACGCCCTTGGTAGACGTAATTATTCACCTGCTCCCGCTGGACCTTAGTCCAGCGGCCTGGGCCCTCGTTGTGTCCCTGGCCAGGTGCAAGTTTCACAGTTTTCAGCACTGGTCGTCGCCACTGGAGCGGCGGACTAAGGTCCGCCGCGAGCATAAGGTGAATAAATACTGGTAGACAAATAGCTGTGGATAGCCTGGAAGTGAAGAAGTTATGGCAAGATTCTCAAAATATATCTCGACTATTGACACACATACCGCTGGCGAGGGCACCCGCTTGGTAATGAGTGGCCTGCCACCCATCCCCGGACAGACAATGGCCGAGAAGCTGGCTTACGCTGAGGAGCACCTATCCTGGGTGCCAGGCTTGCTGCTGTTGGAACCACGCGGTCACAAGGACCTGTTCGGAGCGATTCTGGTGCCACCGTGCTCCCCGACGGCCGACATCGGTGTGCTGTTTATGGACAACAAGGGCTACGAGCCCATGTGCGGGCATGCTGTTATCGGCGTAGTGACCACCCTGCTCGAAACAGGGATGTTCGAAATGGTCGAGCCGGAGACCCTCATAACACTCGATACTCCCTCTGGCCCTGTTGATGCCTGTGCGCAGATTGAGGGTGGGCGTGTGATAGCGGTTTCCTTCGAGAATGTGCCGTCTTTTGTCTATCGCTCGGACGTTACCCTTAAGGTGCCGGAGGTAGGTGACCTTGTGGCGGATGTGGTCTTTGGAGGTCTCTTCTTCGCTCTCGTTAATGCCCGTCAATTGGAGATCGAGCTTATTTCGGACAATGCCACGCGACTGGCTGACCTGGGCATGCGCATCTTGGCAGCAGCCAATGAGCAAGTCCCAGTCCGGCATCCTGAGCTACCACACATTGACAAGATCATTGACGTGAGGTTCTATGAGGAGTTAGGCAGCGATGGAGCAGACAGTCGGAACGTGGTGATCTTGGGCGACTACATGGTGGACCGGTCTCCGTGTGGCACTGGCACCTGTGCTGAGGTTGCACTGCGATATGCGCGGGGTCAACTGGGCCTGGGCGAACCATTTGTGACCGAGAGCATTATCGGGACGCGCTTCACGGCTCAAGTAGTAGCTGAGGCGCAGGTTGGCGGCGGTTCTGAAGTTTTCCCCGCTGTGATCCCTAGGATCACAGGTAGCGCGTACATCACGGGGTTACACCAATTTGTGTTGGAGGTCGGGGATCCGTTTCCAGAGGGATTTCGGCTTAAGACTTGACGTAATGTATAGAGCGATCAGCAATCAAAATACATAGGAGGTTTCAAACAATGGCGAACATACTGCAGAAAATCGCAACGAACTTGTACCAAGGCGAGGCCGAGGAAGTCGCCGGGTTGGTCCAGCAGGCGCTGGATCAGGGGATGACGCCAGCCGAGGTCCTCAACGGCGGCCTCATCGCCGGCATGGATGAGGTGGGCAGGGACTTCAAGGCTGGCCAGTTGTACGTGCCTGAGGTGCTCATTGCCGCTAGAGCCATGCAGGCGGGGATGGACGTCCTGCGCCCCCTGCTGGCCGAAAGCGATGTGCCCAGCGTGGGCAAGTACGTCATCGGCACGGTGCAGGGCGACTTACACGACATTGGCAAGAACTTGGTCAAGATGATGTTGGAGGGGGGTGGTTTCGAGACCATTGACCTGGGGACCGACGTGAAGCCTGATGACTTCGTGGCTGCAGTGCGGGAGCATCAGCCGAAACTGCTGGGGATGTCCGCTCTGCTGACCACGACCATGCCAGGCATGAAGGCGACCATCGAGGCGCTGGAGGAGGCGGGGTTGCGCGACACGGTCAAGGTCATGATTGGTGGTGCGCCAGTGACCGCGGCCTTCGCCGAGCAGATCGGGGCTGATGCTTATGCGCCCGATGCCCCCAGCGCCGTGGACGTTGCCCGGCGTCTGATCGAATAAGTCGAAAGACCGACGTCGGATGTGGTAACTATCATATCTTAAGGAGCTAACTATGAGTAAGAAGAAACTGACCAGTTTGGACCTTGTCCGCATGAAGCAATCTGGGGAGAGAGTCGTTTGGGTGACCGCTTACGATTATTGGACAGCGCAATTCGCGGAAATGGCCGGCATGGACATGCTGTTGGTGGGCGATTCCCTTGGCATGTGTGTCTATGGCTATGAAGGAACCATCCCTGTTACCATGGAGCAATGCATCTATCATTCTGAGGCGGTTCGCCGCGGCGCTCCCAATACTTTTGTTATAGGTGACATGCCCTTTCTCTCCTATCAGGTTAGTGCAGAGGAAGCTGTGAGGAACGCGGGCCGTTTTTTCAAAGAAGCGGGGGTGGATGCCATTAAGTTGGAGGGTGGCGTCAGAGTGTGCCCACAGATTCGGGCCATCGCAGACGGTGGGATGTTGGTGATGGGGCACATCGGGCTGACCCCCCAGAGCTCAGGCCAGTTGGGAGGCTTCAAGGCCCAAGGTCGCACAGCAGATACGGCGCTGGCACTGATTGAGGACGCCCTGGCGGTTCAGGAGGCAGGTGCGTTTGCGCTACTGGTTGAGGCTGTTCCACCTGAGGTGTGCGGCATCATACGAGACCGGCTGACCATACCCGTGTACGGTATCGGTGCGGGGGAGAACACCGATGGGCAGCTTCTGATTGTGAGCGACTTGCTGGGCGTTTTTCAGGCCTTTACTCCTAAATTCGTGAAGAAGTACGCCAATTTGGCCGAAGTGACCATAAATGCTTTGCAAGCCTATGCTGACGATGTTAGGTCTGGGCGTTTCCCTGAACCGAAGCATAGCTATAAGATGATAGAGGGGGAGTTCGAGAAGCTTCAGGAAGAACTGGCCAAGAGATTTCCTGAGTAGCTGCTAAAGGAAGCTTTGCGGGGGGTACAAACATAATGCGTCGTGCTTATCGAAGAAGGCCCCGGCGTAGGTTACGCCGGGGCCTTTTAGTTTTGAGGAACAAAACAATGCTGAAAAGCACACACTCTATCTGCCCCTCGCTGACCACAATTAGATCGAAGGCGATCTCCAGCGGATCTTTTCCCTGATTCGTTTCATGTGGGGAATTGTATAGCCCTACTCCCTGCCGTCCTTGATATGCAAGCAAGCCACCTGGTGGTCGGTGCCCACATTGCATAGTTCTGGCTCGGCCTGAGAGCATTGGGCGGTGGCCACCGGGCAACGGGGGTGGAAGCGGCAGCCGGGGGGTAGATCAATGGGGTTGGGCGTCTCGCCCTCTAGGATCGTCCTTTTCCGCCGCCGGCGGGGGTTGGGAACGGGGATCACTGAGAGTAGAGCCTGGGTGTAAGGATGCCTGGGATCGTTCAACACCGTCTTGGTGGGGCCGATCTCCACGATCTTACCCAGGTACATCACCGCTACCCGGTCGGTGAAGTAAGCCGCCGTGGCCAGGTCGTGGGTGATGTAGAGGATGGTGATGCCCCGCTGGTCGCGCAACTGGAGCAATAGATTGAGTATCTCGGCGCGGATGGACACATCCAGCATGGAAACGGGTTCGTCGGCCACTAGTAGTTGAGGGTTCAGAACCAGGGCACTGGCGATCACCACCCTCTGGCGTTGGCCGCCGGAGAGTTCCTGGGGGTAGCGATGGAAAAAGGCCTCAGGTGGTTTCAGGCCAGCCGCATCTAAAGCAACCCTTACACGTTCGACCGTCTCTGCGCGGGTCTTGACCAGGCGGTGTACCTCCAGCGGCTCGGCCACGGTGGCAAACACGGTCTGGCGAGGGTTGAGCGATTCATACGGGTCTTGAAAGATAATCTGCATCTGCTGCCGTAGCCTCAACCGTTCGCGGCTATGAACCAGTTCAGAGACGCTTTGGCCATTGAAGAGGATCTCCCCCTCGGTGGGCTCGACCAGCCCCAGGATACTCAGAGCGGTGGTCGTCTTGCCCGACCCCGACTCGCCCACCAGCCCCAGGATCTCGCCCCGGGCCACAGAGAAGCTCACCCCGTCCACGGCGTGGACGTACCGGCGGGGCCTGAATAACAGAGTGCCCACGATGCCCCGCGAGACAGGGAAAAGAGTACGTAGGTTACTGACTTTCAGGACGATTTCATCTCGCGGCGTTTCTTGTTCCATTCAATTAACCTCTGTGTTTACCCAGTTACCCTCCCACAGGTTCAAGAATCATCCCGACTAACGGAATCAAATCTGGTGTTGAAGCGTATCCCTACTCGAAATTGCTCCCAAACCTGCGGGAGGGTTAGTTACTAACCCCTCACCTGGTGACAGGCGACGTAGTGGCCGGGTTTGACAGCCAGCAACGGCGGGCTTTCCACGGCACAGATGTCGCTCTTGCAATGGCAGCGGGGTTCAAAACGGCATCCCGGTGGCAGGGCATCAAGTCGTGGTGGGTAGCCAGGAATCGAGGCCAGCTCTGAGGCGGGATTGTCAATGTCGGGGAAGGCCTGCAGGAGACGCTGGGTATAGGGATGCAGCGGTTCGTTGTAGATGGTGTCCGCGCTGGCATACTCAGCCGTCTTGCCACCATACATCACCAGCACATCATCGCAGAGCTCGGCCACCACCCCCAGATCGTGAGTCACCAGGATGATAGACAGCCCCAACTCATGCTGCAATTTCTGCAACAGATTCAGTATCTGGGCCTGGATCATCACGTCCAGGGCAGTGGTCGGTTCGTCGGCGATGAGGATATCGGGGGAGCAGGCCAGGGCCATAGCGATCATCGCCCGCTGGCGCATCCCGCCACTGTACTGGTGAGGGTATTGCTTGGCCCTCTCCGGAGTAATCCCTACTAACTCCAGCAACTCGCCGACCCGCGCGTGGGCTGCTTGCTTGTCTGGGGCCGCCCCATGGAGCAGAATCGCTTCGGCAATCTGATCGCCAACCCTGCGCACCGGGTTGAGGGCGTTCATGGCCCCTTGGAAGACGATGGCTATCCTGTTCCAACGGTACTTGCGCATCTCCCGCTCGGACAAACGCAGCAGGTCCACCCCTTTATAGCGAACCTCGCCGGAGACGATGCGGCCTTCGGCAGGGAGCAAGCGCAGCACCCCCAGCATGGCTGTGGTCTTGCCACACCCGCTCTCCCCCACCAGCCCCAGAGAGCGACCTTGCTCCAATTCAAAACTTAGATCCTCTACCGCGCGCAGCGCCGTACCGTCGTCAGTCAGGTAGTTGACGGAGAGGTTCTGCACTTCCAGTATGGCCATCACACCGTCACTCCCTCTGTCTCTGCCAGCGCCACCATCTGTCGTGGATTGAAGAGGTGGTGGGTCTTGAGCCTCGGATTGGCGATTTCCTCCAGTGCGGTTCCAATCAACACCAACGCCACACTAACCCAGACGATGGCAAAGCCGGGCGGCAGCAAGAACCACCAAGCCTCACGGCTGATGGCGCGAGCGAAGGCGAAGTTGAGCATCATGCCCCAACTTACCTGGGTGGGATCGCCCAGGCCCAGGAAGCTAAGCGACGATTCGGCTATGATAGCGGTGGAGATGTCCAGCACCGCCTGGGCGATAATGAGGGGCAGTACCTGGGGAAAGATGTGACGCGTGATGATGCGTAGGCTGCCGGCGCCGATGGCCCGCGCCCGCATGATGAACTGACGCTCCTTGATCGAGAGCACCTGCGAACGCACCAGCCGCGCCATGTAGGTCCAGTACAACAGGCCAATGACCAGGATGATCTTCTCTATCCCTCGCCCCCATACCGAGATGATGACCAGCATCAACGGCAGGGTGGGGATCACCAGCAGGAAATCGGTGATGCGCATGAGAAAGTTGCCGATGCGTCCGCCATAGAAACCGGCCAGCAAGCCAACCGTGGCACCGATGAACATGGACATGAAGGACGCCGTGAAGCCCACCAGCAGCGAGATCCGCGCGCCGTAGATGAGCTGGCTCAACACATCCTTGCCAGCGTCGTCCCGGCCCAGCAGGTGTTCGGCATCTGGTGGGGCCAGGATGTCCTCAGGCCTAACTTCCACCTGCTCCTTGGGATCGTAGGGGGCCAGCCAGGGCGCAAGAATGGCGACCAATACCACAGATAGGAGCATGAACAGGCCAACCATGGCCATCGGCTTGCGTCGGAAAGTGTCCCATACGTGTTTCAGATTCATCTCCCCAGCACTCCTATTCCGCCTTCACCCGCGGGTCCAGCACCGAGTATAACAGGTCGGCGAGGAAGTTGGCTCCAATGACACTGGCGGCAATCAACAGGAACGCGCCCTGCAGCACTGGAAAATCCTGCTTGCCCACCGCGTCGTAGATCAGCCGCCCGATCCCCGGCCAGGAGAAGACCGTCTCCACCTGGATAGCCCCGCCGACGGTATAGCCCAGGGTGAGCATGATGTTGGTTATCATGGGCAGCATGGCGTTCTTGAGCGCATGGTCGCGCAGAATCCGGAAGGTACTCAGCCCCTTGGCCTTGGCAGTCAGGATGTAGTCTTCGCTCAGCACCTCCACCACGCTGCTGCGCATAACCATCATGTACATGCTGACGTACCCAATACCCAAGGTGATGGTGGGCAAAATGAGATGTTTCCCCACATCTAGCCAATAGGTCAGGCCGTCCTCCGGCTTCAGGCCTGGGGTGACCATCATACCGGTCGGGAGGTGCCCACGGGCCAATATCACCAGGATGATGCCGAAGAAGAAGGTGGGAATAGACCAGGTGAACAGCCCCCACATCATTATGCCAGTATCGAGCTTGGAGCCGCGCCGCCACGAGGCCACGATGCCCAGGATGATGCCCAACACGATGGATATCACCTCGCCGAGGGCCAACAGTACCACCGTTCGCCACACGCGCTCCGCCAGCAGCTTGCTCACGGGCATCTTCTTGGTGAAGGAGACCCCCAGGTTTCCTCGCAGTAAATTACTCACATAGGCAGTGAACTGTGTGTCCAGGGTTCCTCTTATGTCGCCTTGCCGCAGTCGCTCCACGTCTAGCCAGATGGGCTTATCCAGCCCAAACTGGGTCCTGATCCTCTCCTGCGCCTCGCGGTCCATTCTGGCGCTTTGGATGAGCGCCCTGACTGGGTCGCCGGGCAAGATGCGGAAGAGAAAGAAGTTGAAGACAATCACCACCACCAGGGTGATGAGTGCCCAAAAGGCCTTACGAATCAGATAGTCGCTGCGCTGCATACCCGCCTCGTGAGGATTCCGGTCGGCCCGGCAACGAGCCGGGCCGACCGGATATTGACGCTAACCTCCCTATACCAGGGGCTCAACATGCATCAGTGACCACTTCCCCAGCAGATACTTGGCTTCCGGCCTGAAGCCAGTGAAGCGGTCGCTGCGATAGGCCGCGATGTTGACCCGATAGAGGAGCACGATCCAGGGGCGATCGTTGTAAATCATTTCCTGCATCTTCCAGATGATCTTGCGCCGTTCTTCGTGATCCACGGCCCTGGCCTGTTGCTTGTACAACTCCTCGAACTCTGGGTTGCAGTAACCGTTGGGATTCCAGCCCCAGCCCTCTCGCTCCTCGCATTTGAAGATCACCATAGCAAAGTCGGGATCAATGTCCATGCCCCACCACCAGTAGTTCAAGTCGAAGTCGTACTCGTAAGCCTTTGCGGACTGGGTTTCAAAGTCCACGGCGTTGATCTCGGTGCCGATGCCAATCTGGGCCAAGCCATCGGCGATGATCTCCAGGACGCGGGCGTCGGTAGCAGTGTCTCCACCCATCAGGCGGTACTTCATCGGGGTGCCATCGGACCACTCGCGGATGCCATCGCCGTCGGTGTCCAGGTAGCCGGCTTCATCGAGGATGCGATTGCCCTCGTCGGGGTCGAAGGGGATGGCCTCGATTTCGCTGTTGTGCCAGTCTCCCAGGCTGGGAGCGATCATGGTCGTGGCTGGCGTGCCGAAACCCATGTAGGCCACGTCAATGATCTTCTGGCGGTCAATGGCATACTCGATGGCTAGGCGCACAATGGGATCGTTCAGGCTGGGCGGCTGGGTGCCGTTCTCGTGGGAGTTGATGGTCAACTCATCCACCGCGTGCCCTTGCAGGATCTCCACGTGGATGTTATCCGCCTCCTGCAAGGTTTGGACCGCTGTGGCTGGAACGCCCTCGATGGCGTCAATCTCGCCAGCCAGCAGCGCCTGCACCATGGCATCCTCAGTGGCGTACTGTTGGAAGATGAGCCTGTCAATGGCAGGCTTGCCCCCCCAGTAGTTCTCATTGGCCTCCAGGATCAGGTACTCATCTGGGGCATAGTCCACCACCTTGAAGGGGCCCGTGCCTGTGGCAGCATCGAGCTCCGTGTAGGCTGCCATATCGTCGTAGTTGTCAATGCCGCCCCATACACTCTTCGGGACAATGAAGGCCCAGAACATGCGGTACTCCATGTTGCCCACTGGGAAGGGGGTCTTGATCTGCAAGGTGGTGTCGTCCAGGGCAACGATTTCCTCGGTTTCATCATCCCACAGATAGGACAGGCTGTCGTTCCCTACCGTTTTCATCCAGTTGAGGCTCCAGGCGACGTCCTTGGCGGTGCAGGGCGTACCGTCGTGGAAGGTCACTCCCTTCCGGATCTTAAACGTCCAGGTCAGGCCATCGTCGGACACGCTCCAGCTCTCTGCGAGGCCGGGCCTATAGACGCCCAGAGCGCTCGTCTCGATCAGTGCATCGTAGATGAGCCGCCAGATGGACCAGCTCGTCCAGGACACGTTGACGTTGATGGTGTCCAGGATGTAGGTGGTGCCGACGCGCATGGTGACGAGGCCGGTCGGGACAGGCTTGGCGAGAGCAGCATATCTCGCTGCTTCCTCGACACTGGGGATGAGGAGCTTCCAGCCAGGATGGATCAGGTCGGGGTTCTCGATGCGGGCGAAGGTGGGGTCTGTCCCATGTCTGGTATTGGTAGCACCGACGATGGCCCAGTAGGCCGGACCGCTGCCCAGGTACTTCTCCGCCAGGGTCCACAGGTTGTCCCCCAGCTTGACCGTGTAGGTCATCTCCTCCTGGGCCGGCGGGGCAGCGCTGGCCGCACCCAACATGGTCAGCAACATGGCTAGCGCCAGAACCAGATTGGTCAGAGTCTTCCTAGTCATTTCTTAACCTCCTTAGTTGTCTTCTCAATACTACCGCCATAACCCGACATTCTCATGTCATAGACATCCCTCCTTTCCATAACTCCACTTTCCGTCAGCCCCACAGCGGGGATAGTTCTATTTCACTCACTATAAGTGATGAGCGAAGGTCTCCTGACCGAGCTCCTCCCTTCGCGAGAGCATAGTTGAAGGAATCCGGCGGGAACAGGTGAGTAGCGCTCACTCGATAAGCGCCTGGTAGACAAGCGTCCTGAAATCGTTTTTGATCGGGTAGGCATCGCTAGGTATGTACTGTAGCATGAGGATACCGATGAGCTGCTCCTGTGGGTCCACCCAGAAATGTGTGCTGGCCCAGCCGCCCCAGGCATGGAGGCCCACAGAGCCCATCCACCCCGAGAGGGCCACATCCATCATCACGCTGAAACCCAGTCCGAAGCCTATCCCGGGCATTTGTTCCCCGCTCATTGCTATCGGCAATAAGTCGGGCGGGAGGTGATTGGTGGTCATCAGTTCCACGGTCTTCGGTCCCAGCAAGCGCACGCCGTCCAACTCGCCTTTGTTGAGGATCAATTGAGCAAAGCGCAGATAATCGGCTGCAGTAGACACCAGACCATGCCCGCCTGAATAAAGGCTTACGTTGAAATAGTCGCCACCTGTAGCTGTGTCAATTACCTCCAAGTCGCTCTGCTCGGTCTTCCCATACAGCGTGGCGAAGCGATGCCTCTTGTCGGGCGACACGGAGAAAGCCGTATCCTCCATGCCAAGAGGTTGCAGGATCCTTTCCGCGAAGAATTCGGCCAGAGACATACCGGAGATCAACTCCACCAGGTAGCCGACCACATCGGTAGCCACACTGTACCGCCATCCCTGCCCTGGCTGGAAGGCCAGAGGCAGCTCGGTAAGGCGTCGCACCATCTCCTGGCTGGTGATGCCTGGCTCCCAAAGGTTCACCTGATCGTACAGCTTGTCAATTGGGTCGTGGGTTTCCTTATAGCCGCCGTAGCTCAGCCCGGCGGTGTGCCGGAGCAGATCGTGAATGGTGATCTCGCGTTCGAGATCGGTTAGCCCGTCCTCGCCAACGAGGACCTTAACCTGCCCAAACTCGGGTATGAATTTGGTTACAGGATCGGTCAGGCGAACCAGGCCCTGTTCAAACAGCATCATGAAGGCCACGCTGGTAATGGGCTTGGTCATGGAGTAGATGCGGAAGATGGTATCCAATTCCATCGGTTGACTGGTGGCCAGGTCCTGGTAGCCGAATTTCTCATAATGAACCACCTTGCCACGACGCGCTACCAGCGTTACAATGCCAGCCACCTTTTTCTGATCAACGTAGCGCTGCATTGCCGCATCAATCCGCTTCAGCCGTTCTGATGAAAAACCTGCTTCTTCTGGTGCAATGATATTCATGCTTCTCCCTTCTCGACAATGACTGTGCCATCCTCTCGTATCACGATCCGGTCGCCGTCCCGGACGGTTTCCAGGAACTCGTCACCTAATTGGTCTACGGTGACGATTCGCTTGCCAGCCCACACATCGGCTACGATCAATCCTCCAGCAGCCAAGGAGTCTATCCGTTGGGAAAACAACACCGCTTTGGGCGCGATCCCCATTTGGGCCACCCTTTGCCACACCGCTCCGGCTGAGGTGGAGCCGGTGGTTTGGGGAAGGCAAAGGATCTTGTCGGTCAGATTCTTCCCGTAGAGTTCCGGATTGCTGCTGTCGGCGCATTGGGCCGACTCCACCGGAGCGTGGATGCTGGTAGAGAAGCTGGCGTAAGCGTTAAACCCCATGTGGGTTACCAGGGCCTCACCTTCCAGGTTGCCTGGAAGGATCGCTCTTCCCTGGAAGGAGACCCGAAGGGTTTTCGAAACCCTTCGGGTCTGCAGGAAACCGCGGGATCTCAACCACTGAACCATCTCCAGAAGAGCCTCGTCCCGTCGCCGAATGACCTCCGCAGCCCGGCCTGGGGGCCAGTCGTAGAATCCTCGGCCGGCTTTGGCACCCAGTTCGCCGCGTGCCACCTTATCGCGGATCAACGGCTTGGGCTCGGTGGAACGGTCCAGCTCCGGGAGCAGGTAGGTCTGAATGGCCAGCGTGAGGTCCAGGCCACCCAGATCAACGGTCTCCAGTGGGCCCAGCACGGGCAACCGCAGGCCGAAACTCAGCCTGGCGATGAGGTCCACATCCTCAGGGCTGGCGATACCCTCAGCCACGATGGCAATCGCCTCTCGGCGCAAAGCGTGCTGCAGCCTATTACCGACGAAACCGGCCACGTCCTTCCTCACCAGCGCTGGATACTTGCCCACATCTTCTAGAAGCGTCATGGTGGTCTGGACAGCCTCGGCGGAGGTGCGATCTCCAGGCATCACCTCCACGACCGGAATGACGTATGGCGGATTCCAAAAGTGGGTTACCAGGAACCGCTCCGGGCGGCTCAGCGCGACGGCCATGTCACGGGCGCGAAAGCTGGAGGTGGTGCTGGCGATGATGGCGTGGGCCGGACAGCACTCCTCCAATTGGCGAAGCACCTCGCGCTTGACGGCGAGGTTCTCAAAGACGGCTTCCACGATGAAGTCAGCCTGAGCAACCGCATCGGCCAGATTGGAGGTCAAAGCGATACGGGCTGGTACGGCCGCAGCCTGTTCTTCAGCGATGAGGCCATACTCAACACAAGTCTCGAGATTCGCCTGGATGCGCTGAATCGCTTTTCCCAGAACCTCCGCATCGCTGTCGGTCAGGGCCACCTGCAAGCCGCCCAGAGCGAATACTTGGGCGATGCCGTGTCCCATCGTGCCGGCGCCGATGACGGCCACGTGCTCGATTCTCACCTGTGGGCTCCTTCAACTTCTCGCTTCAGCTCCTTATCCCGATCAGCAGCAGCCACTATCCTCCTGAGTTCCTCCCTCACGTCTTCGGGCAATGGTTCTGGCTTATGATTCTTCAGGATCCAGTCAATAACCTCGTGGGCAACCTCCACTGGATCCCTGTATCTTTCCTCTGGAACCTGGGATGGTTCAAGCAGGATAGAGGAGGGCCAGAGTTTGCGAAGCTCTTTTGCCGTGCGCCGTTGAGCTAAGAACATACCTCGAGGACCTACCTCGCGCACCATGTCAAAAGCCAGAGTCTCGCTGTTTACCTCGATTCCATCGGTGACGATGTCTATGACCTGAAGGATCTCGCGGTCAAATAGGATCCTTCTCATATCCAGCAAACTCACGGCCTCTATCATGCCGCTGGGCCCGAAGGACATGTCCGCCCCGGCCATGACTGCCAGGATATGGCCATAAAGATTCTCTATTCCTACTTGCCAATTATTCAATTTATACTGGCTTCCACCGAAGGATTTGCAGGCCGTAATAGGTAGTCCGTTGGAATGGGCAAGCTGAACGGCGGCAGCACTGGCGATCTGGGCAAAGGCTGACCCCATGAAGTAGCTTCCCGTTCGTGGATCTATAATTGCCGGGATGATGGATATGTAGTTGGGAGTCCCTGGGTAGGCAATCTGGATCAAGGTACAACCGCTCAACGTTTCCGCCAACCCCACAGCCAGGGCAGCAGCCTGATATGGCGGGGCTGTCAGGCCCATGGTGGGCATGGACATTACCCCTACCGGCAGACCGGCTTCGGCGAAGGTTAAAGCCGCTTCTATCCCTCCTCTATCCTGAGCAAGGGGTGCGATAGCGCATAACAGGAGCGAGAAGATCGGCCTCTCCCTCAGCTTGTCCCGGCCTCCAGCGATTACGGAGGCCATCTCAATAGTATACTTAGCTGAGATCTTGTCCATGACGGATTCCGTCTGGACATGCTTTTCCGTATTGTTGAAGCAGGCCTCCACCCCGTGAATCGGCGCAGTCACTCCTTTATCGTTTGCGCTGACCGTTGGCCAAACCAGTGATACGATGGGAAGGTAGTCGGCTACCTTCGCCATGTTTCCCACGTCGCTCTTGATCGAGTGTCGCCTCTCACCGGTTTCCAGGTCCACGATCTTGGGCGCTTCGCCACTGCAATAGAAGTAGGTGCCCTCATTGCTTCCTATATGGGCATCGAGCTCAGGCCTCCTTCCACATAGAGTGTAACGCCTGGGGGCTTTCTTCAAGGAATCAACTACCAGGTGACTTGGAATCTTGACCAGCTTCTTGTCGAAATCCACATTGGCCCCGGCATCGGCGAAGATCCTCAGCGCCTTCTCCGACGGCATCACTACCCCGACTTCTTCCAAGATAGTCAGGGCGGCCTGGTTTATCTTCTGTATGTCCTCATCGTCGAGCACGCTGATCTTTAGTTTCGACTTAATAGGTTGTATACTGGCTGCTCTTTCTGTAAGTTTTATCATTTCGAGAACCTCCTTTTTATTTGGTGGGTTTTGGTATGCTCATCTTATGCTCTCAGCAGATCCTAGTCCGCTGAGGCCGCTGGACTAGGGTCCAGCGAGAGCAGGTGAGCTGTGGCGCAACAATGCCGCTACCACTGATGACGGCGCAATGTTTCGATGATGATATCCACCCCCTCTTCTGCCTGTTCCTGGGTGATGATGAGTGGCGGGGCGATGCGCAGAGAGCTGGCGCCGCATTTGGTCATGACCACGCCTTGGGCCCCGATCTCTTTGATCACTGCCTTGATGATCTCGCTGGCCGGGCTGCCGTCGGCGTTGATCAATTCCACCGCCACCATCAGCCCCTTGCCTCGCACGTTTCCGATGATGGGCAGTTCCCTCTGAGCTTCGCGAAAGCGATTCTGAATGTAATTGCCCACCTCCACGGCGTGGGCCATCAGATTCTCCTCTTGAATGATCCGCAAGCTGGCCAGGCCAGCCCGACAGGCAATGGGGTTGCCGCCAAAGGTGGTGCCCTGGGCCGCCGGGGGCCAAGCGTCTATCAAGTCCGCTCTGGCCAGCATCGCCCCCAGGGGCAAACCGCCTCCCAGTGCTTTGGCCAGGCATAAGACATCGGGCACCACACCCCAATGCTCCACGGCGAACATCTTCCCAGTACGGCCCAAGCCCGTTTGCACCTCATCGGCAATGAGCAGCGCCCCGTGACGGTCGCAGATCTCCCGCAGGCCCTGGAGGAAGCCGTCGGGCGGGACGATGTAGCCCCCCTCGCCGGCGATAGGCTCGACTACAATGCCCGCCAGGTCTTCGGGCGGGACCACTGTCTGGAGCGCCTTTTCCACCAGGTTGAGGCAGGCCAGCCCGCACGTCTCTGGCGATTCGTGCTTCAGGGGGCAGCGGTAACAGTAGGGGTAGGGAGTGTGATAGACACCCGTCAGAAGGCCGGCCAGGCGTCGGCGGTAGAGTGTGTTGCTGGCGGTGAGGGCCAAGGCTCCCATAGCCCGCCCGTGGAAGCTATCGGTAAAGGCCAGGATCATGGGGCGGTTGGTGACATAGCGGGCCAGTTTGATGCCCGTCTCCACCGCCTCTGACCCGCTGTTCATCAGGATGCCTTTGCCGTTCTTGAGGTCGCCGGGGGCCACGGCCTTGAGTGCCTCCAGCAGGTCCACGTAAGGCTCCATGTAACCCACGTGGCAGGCGCCGTGGATGAGGGTACGGGCCTGGTCGCAGATGGCCTCCACCACGGCCGGGTGACAGTGTCCCACGTTCATGGTGGCGATGCCCGCCACAAAGTCCAGATACCTGCGGCCCTCGCAATCGTAGAGGTACACCCCTTCGCCCCGCTGGAAGGCGATATTGGTGTATCTGTAGATGGTAGCGGCTACGGTGGTGTGGTCGCGTTCGATCAACTCCGATGATTTGCTCATATCATTCCTCCTCCTCGGAAACCCTAAGGGTTTCAGAAACCCTTAGGGTCTGTTATCTCTCCACTGACCAGGATATCCACCAGTTCCTCATCGGGGAAGAACCTGGCTGTAGTGTAGGCCCGCAGCTTGTTGGAGTTGGTGACCACCGCATCCTCCGCACTCACGCCACCCTCGAACAGGGTCTCAGCGCAGGCTGGGCTGAGCTTGACGCCGGCACACTGCAGTCGCTTGTGGGTCTCCGTGTCGGCTTTAAACTTCTGCAATACCTGGGGAGCGGCAAACAGAACAGTCTCAACGGCGAGTTGGCTCTGGCCCCTGGCCTCCAGCGCATTGTGGATCCTGTCGGTCCACCAGTACAACTGTCGCAGGCTCAGATGAGGGCACCCGATGTAGCACTTCTCAGGTTTCGTCTTCCCGCTAGGCCACAGCACCGGATAAGAGGCCAACAGGCCCTGGAGTTCCTGGTCATCTATCACGTAGGTCGCATGATCCGGAATCAGCAGGTCGGTGCCCTGCTCAACCGCTTCAGGAGTTATGTTCTCCACGTGGTAGAGTCCGACGGCCCCGTAGGTAGCGCAGGCTGCACCCATGTCCTGGAGGTAATCGCGGGTTTCCTCGCTCAGTTCAGTACCCAGAAAGCGATCCAGCCCTACGATGAATGGCACGCCCTCCAGCACCTTCTTGCCGATGGCGGCTCCCAGCAACTGCGGGTGTGGCAGTTTCGTAGTTCGCACCTCCACCAGCCAGGTAGCCCGCCGCCCCTCCTCGGTCAGGAGGCCCACCAAGGGTGTCTTGCCCACGATGTTGGAGAGGAGGTCCATGATGGCCCCATTGCGATTGGTTCTCGCGCCCAGCACCGAATTGGCGAAAATCGCACAGGCGGACTCTGACCAAGCCAGGATAGTGCCTCTTTGGGGTATGTTGCCTACTTCCGGCAAGTAGGGATTGCAGGTGTAGGCATCTGCATCGCGGAGCCCCAGTTGCAACATTCTCTCATCGTAGCGAGCCTGATCCCGATACATCTGTTCCAAGAGCCGTTCCTGCTCCGGACGCAAGCACAGGTTCTCAAAATCCAAGGGGGCTTTTGGGTCCAAGGTAAAAGAATGTTTGGCCTTGAGGCCGGCCGCCACCAATTCGTCGAGCATCTCCAGGGACGGTGCGATTCCGGGGGTGGCCCAGGCTATGACGAAGTGTCCAGCCCCCTCGATGTCCACTAGCCTTTCCGCGCCCAAGGCTTCGCCATAGAGCACCACGGTTTCCATGACCCTCTGCATGGTTGGCCCCTGCTTGCCCTGTAGAATATCCCATTCCTCTGGGGTGAGTTTGATTCTCAGATTTTCAAGGTCGCTCATCGCTTTGATCACAAACCCAAATACGACTTTTTTACTTTCTCGCTCCGTGCCAGGCCTTCGGCATCATCACTCCATACAATCCTGCCATTCTCGATTACATATCCTCTATCGATGACTCTCAAAGTTTGGCGTACATTCTGTTCTGCTATCAGGATAGAGACCTCTTTTTTGATTTCCTTTAGCTTGCAAAAGAGTTCCGAAACCAAAGAAGGCTGCAAGCCCAAAGACGGTTCATCCAAAATGAGGAGCTTGGGGCAGGCCATAAGAGCGCGGGCAATCGCCAACATCCGTTGTTCTCCTCCGCTTAATGTCCCGGCAAGCTGCTTTGATCGTTCTTTTAGTAAGGGATAAAGATCAAAAACGTAATCCAATCTCTCGCCCATTCTATTTTTGGCACTTGGGATATAAGCGGCGCCTGCTTCCAAGTTGCCTCGCACAGACATGAATGGAAATAGTTCTCTCTCTTGTGGAACTATTGCAATCCCTTCTCGAATGATTTCATGTGTTTCCATGTGAAGCAAGGATTTGCCCTCAAAAGTAATCTTGCCAGTCGCAGGTTTTAACAAGCCAATGATAGTATGTATTAAGGTGGTCTTGCCTGCTCCATTAGGCCCAAATAAGCCCACTGCCTCGTTTCCTACCTCCAGCGATGCATCTCGGATGACATGCAACTTGCCATAGTAACAGTTGATCTTGTTTACGATCAGCATTTACTCTTCTTCTCCCAGGTAAGCACTGATTACTCTAGGATTGTTAGCTACCTCTTTATATTGTCCCTGGGCTATGATTCTTCCACCATCCAGGGCTATGACCCTCTCAGTCAATTCCTCAATTACACTCATCACATGCTCTACAACGCAGATGGTTATGCCTTGGTCACGGATGGTTCGGATTGTTTCAATCACCTCTTTGGTTTCGTCTGCGCTCAGACCCGCCATAATCTCATCTAGGAATAATATCTTGGGGTGAGTTGCCAAAGCACGGGCCATCTCCATCTTTTTAATTTCCAAGATGTCTAGTTGCGATGTATCTCTTTCGAGTTGGTCAAGTCCCAGAAATTCACATATTTCTTGTGCCTTTACCCGAGCTTCTCTCAGTCCATTTCCTTGCCCAAAAAGAGAACCCACCATGATGTTTTGCAGCAAGTTGAGATCTTGCAATGGGTGAATGACTTGAAAAGTCCTCCCGATCCCGAGCCTGCATCTGGTATGAGCAGGTAATTTCGTTATGTCCCTCCCATCAAAAATGATCCTGCCACTGTTGGGAGGGTATACCCCTGAAATGACATTTATGAAAGTTGTCTTCCCGGCTCCGTTGGGGCCAATGATCCCCACGATCTCTCTTTCCTCAAATCTGGCATTCACCTGGTTAAGCGCCGTCAAGCCCCCAAAACATTTGCTCAGATTTTCAATCTCCAAAATTTGCATCACTCACACTCCGAGAGCAGAGCCTATATGGTAGCCCATTTGTGTTTCAATCGTTCCTTGGCTGTTCCGACAATTCCCTTAGGTAAGAACAGAATAACAATCACTATGATTACACCGTAGACCAGTAAGTGCCCATAGGGCAATTGCAATTTCAGATATTCTCCAACCACTCCTAGTATCACCGCTCCCACTATCGGACCTAGCGTGCTGTGTATTCCTCCAAAGAGAGCCATGGTCACGGGCAAAAGAACAAAATTGAAATTAAAACTACCCTCTGGCGAGATAAACGCATAGCTGTGAGCGTAAGCACCGCCGATCATTCCTTGAAGAGCTGAGGTCAGCGCAAATACAACGACCAGATACTTGAAAACGTCTATTCCGCTTGATTTGGCAACAATCTCATTGTTCCGAATGGACGTGAGGGCAAAGTGAATCCTGCTTCTTTCAAAGATTTCTGAAACGATGACCGTAAGGAGTGTGAGCACCAAAAACAACCAGAATATCTTGGCAGAATCTCCATTAAAGACCGCCGAGGGAAGTGCTTTCCCCGAAGGTCCACCTGTGAAGCGGTGCCAATTCATCACGATCACCCTGAATATCTCGGACAATGACATCGTTGCAATTGAGAAATACAATCCTCTGATTCTCAGAATCACCAAGCCTAAAATGAACGCCACTAGAAGGGAAAACAGACATCCAAGAGCAATAGATACCAGCGGATTTACCCCCCAATAAAGAAAGGACAAAGCTGCGGCATAGCCCCCAAGGCCAAAGAAACCTGCGACACTCAAGCCGGGCTGTCCGGATCTAAACATCATGTCCCAGCTCAAGGCAAGTGTTGCATACATAATGATGGTCGTTGCCACACGTTGTGGATATGCCCCAGCATAAAAGGGAAAAGTTATGCACAGGATAAGGACAACAACAGCGAGGATAGGCTTCCAGGTTTTTATGTTAGTCTCTCCCGATAGGATCTAATGAGGATTACCAGCAGGATAAAGGCAAAGAAGACAATATCTGCCCACCCGCCGTATCCTTTAAAGCTTATGATAAGGCTCTCCGCTACGCCCAGCACCAAGCTGCAATACAGTATTCCCGGGAGGTTTCCGATGCCTGCCATAGCGATGAGAGCAAAGGATCTCATCGTGTAAGAACCTCCAACCAGGGGAAAGATGGAATGGCGAACGAGAAAGAGACCACCGATAGCAGATACTATGGCAATGGACAGACTGAAGAGAAGGAGGTATGATCGCTCCACGTCTATGCCCACAAGCCTGGCTCCCCGAGGATTCTGCCCCACAGCCAGAGCAGCCTGCCCCGTTCTGGTGCGGCTCAAAAACAACACAAGAGTGATAAGAATAAGGAGGGCAATGGCCGCGTTGGCAAACTCAAAGACGCCAAAGCTGTAAGGACCAATCGTTGCTGATGTAGAGGCATAATCCACATGCAATTTTCTAGGTTGGGAAGTCCACAACAAGTTTGCCAACTGCTCCAATATCATTGCCAAGCCAAAGGTCAGCAAGAGTTGGCTGAACTCCGGAGCATCCAATACCTTTTTGATGGTGGTCTTGTAAGTAACTGCCCCAACGACAAACATGACCACAAAGACAGGAATCATGGCAACCAGAGGGTCAACCCCATAGAGAACATTCCCCCAGTATGCGAGGTAAGCCCCGATCATCATAAAATCGCCGTGTGCAATATTGAGAATGCCCACTACACCGAGAACGAGGGCCATGGGAATCGCGATCGCGGCATACAAGCCAGCCCTTTGGACTCCATAGATAAGAACACTGGGTTTCCAAAGAATCAAAAGGACCACAAGGAACAGACAAGCGAGTGCATATTGGTTCCTTCTCTGCTTAAGTACGCCTGGCAATTCCATATTCCACCTTCAAAGGCACCAAGCCCAAGTAAATTTATACTCGGGCTTGGTGCCCGATGGTTTCATCGCGAAACTATGACTTGTACGCTCAGCGACCTTCCCAGGCAGGGAATGGATAGATCAATTCGGAAGTGGCCCTATCCCACGGGTAAATGACTTCCAACTTTCCACCCTGGTACTGAGTAAGCATGGGTGTCAAGGGGGCCTGATGTGAAATGATCCTCGAGGGTGAAAAGGTGATAACCTCCATGGTTGGGGCCTTATATTCCGTTTGCTCCAAAGCCGCAATCAGTGCTTCAGTCTCGATGGTGCCAGCACGTTCCATCCCTTCAACCAAGATATGGATAGCACTGTACACCAGAGGCGCCAGGTAGTTATCTGGGCCGGAGCCAAACATCTCAACATAGCCATCATAGAAGCTCTTGCTGATATCACTCACTTCGGTTAGAGCATCTGCCCATACCTCATAGGCGATGACCCCCTCGGCCAACGGTGACTCACCAAAGTCCGGTGGCCAGCCCGGGGGAGCACCTACGAAGAACTTGGGGGCAAAGTTGATTGCTTTGGCTTGCTCTAGAATAGGCAAGGCATCTGCAGCGTACCCAACCCAAGTGAAGCAATCTGGGTTTTCCGCCTTTGCATGCTCTAGGACAGCGCTATAGTCTCCGCCGCCCATGGCTGCACTCTTGAAGGATTCCCCGGACAAGGTGGCTATGTCTTCAAAGAGCTTCTGGCTGAATTGGTACGATGCGGTCCCGAACGCGCCTTCCTCGTATGCCATGAACACGCTTTTAAACATTATATCCGGGTATTTCTCCGCAAACGCCTGCCAGCCGGCCTTCTGGCCTTCACCTTGCATATAGTCCCAGGAATGCAGATGGAAATACCAATCAGCATCCTCCCCGATGGCCTCTTCACAGAGATGTGAAGCAGCACCGGTCACGATGGTCACTTTCCCATATTTCTTCAGTGCGGGTATCTGGGCCATATGCACACCGCTGAAGGAGTTGATGACAAATGCATCCACATTGTCCACGGTGGCCAGCTTGTCTACAGCCGCGGCTCCCTTCTCAGGCGTCATCTCGTCGTCCACGACGATCACTTTTAGAGGTCGTCCCAAAACCCCTCCTGCAGCATTGATTTCCTTCTCTGCCAAAAGGGCCCCATTCTGTCCATTGATACCGCTAACGTCGCCCAAGGCAGCTATCAGACCCACCTTGATCGGAGCGGCCTCTGTTGGAGTAGCTGTTGGGGCTTCAGTTGGCTTGGCTGGGGTTGTTGCACAGCCGGCTACCATCAACACCGACAGAATAAGGGTCAAGACACGGGTGGAATATTTGGATTTCATTACTTACTCCTCCTTTTTGTTTTGAACTGAAGGTGAAACTTGATAGGGATGACTCTAATTTGTGTACCATATTGCATAGACTTCCTCCCCAGGGGAGTCGCTCCCCCTAGCTCCGTATAGCAGGTCTTTCTTTCTTGCGAGACGGCATCAGTTTCCGTGCTCTCATTACTCCTGTTTATCGAGCCACAGGACATGCCAGTTCGCAAGCCCGACAATATTTTCTGACCCTGTCCGGAGAACCATCGTCTTTCCAGTTTTCGACAATCACTTCGTTGGCCTCAGCTTTTCCCATCTCGATATCACACAAAGCTCTGCTGTAGGATCCGCTTCTAAAGGCTTTCTGAGGACAGGCCCGACGGCACGGCATATCGCAGCCCTTACAGGGTTCAAATTCTATCGGCCCGGTGGGCTCCAAATCCACATCAAGAAAGAGGGCACGCAGACGGACACGTGGCCCAAATTGCGGGGTGATCACCAGGTTGTTCTTACCTATCACACCTAATCCCGCCAGCACCGCTGCATCCTTGAGAAGGATCCCACCCTGCTCGACCCTGTATGGCAAAGGTTGAGCATTGATATCCAGATCCTCGCCCAACCATTCTTTCAGAGCGTTGGCTATACTTATCAACCGGCGGTTTCCACGGGTTCTACCCGGTTGATAGTCCCACCAGTCCAGCTCGGGCTCAGACGGATCGTGAAGCAGCGCCAATACCAGCACCGACTTGGCCTGAGCAGGCCACACGACCCCCTCGTAGCCCTCGTAATAGGGTGATTTGTCGTAGACTTCGTAAGAGGGTGAATTCTTGAGGGCTGCGACACTGGCGATGCCGGCCAACGATGCTCCGAAATCCTTGGCCTTTTCGATAATTTGGGTGGTAATGTCTGAATGGATACGCAAATGCATAGCCTCCTCAAAATACCTGTTTCTCTGGGGCTGGACCCTAGGTAGTCTCCCTGTACCGTGTTGATGGATCGCTGGCTGCCTTTTGTGGTATTTCGCTCCCATCAGATCGCCAGATCCGATGGCTTGTCGGCAGGATCTGGCGATCCTGCCAGAGCACAAAGAGACATCAACACGAAGGAGGGAGACTACCCAGCGATGTGCGCATGAAAGGCCGCGTTGAACTCTTGCGGTTTCTCGATAAAGGGTATGTGCCCCGCATCCTGAATGACAACTTCGCGGTAACTGCCACCAGCGGCGGCGTATTTCTCGAGCACAGCGCGGGTCTGGCGAAGCATCGGCTGTGGGGGAAACACATCCTCCCCAGGCCAGCCCGGTATAACCCCCATCTTGCCCAGGAAACCGGGATCTGAGGTTGAGGCATCGGAAACGACTTGGTCATGGCTGCCACGTATCCACAACACGGGCACCTTTAGCCTTCCATCATAGATTTTGCTCACGTCTCCGGCGTATTTGGGCGACATCGCATTGGCCGGCCCCCAAACCCCCGGAGCGACATAGGGCCAGTTGGGAGACGGAACTGAGTCGCCCGGAAAGTCCCGCTCGCCGATATGGATGGATAGCAACGAGGAAAGCAATTCCTCCTCACGGGGTGGAATGAACGGTTCAACGAATAGGCCTCGCATGCCTACCCGTGGCGAAAACGGGCTTTCCAGGCTACGGTCCCCAGCTTTTGTCCGCTCGATCAACTCAGGATTCACCAGGCCGCCCCCCGTGCCCGCGAAATCGGGGTAACATGGCGTGCCGTCCTCATCCTTGGTGCCGCCAAAGCCGTAAGGTGAGCCGGGGCTGATCAACGTTACCGTCAGGAACCGCTCAGGATAATCCATCATCATTCGCCAGATGACGGAGCCACCCATGGAGCACCCGACGATGTGCGCTTTCTCGATGCCCAGGTGATCGAGCAACGCCACCGCATCATCAGCCCAGTCGCCCGCGCCGCGTGTAGCATCCACCTTTTTCGCTGGATCGGCATCGCCGTACCCGCGTAGATCCGGAGCGATGCCTCGATACCCTGCAGGTAAGGCCAGCATGGTCTCTTCCCACCAGGTGGCTGAAGAGAAGTTGCCATGCAAAAAGAGCACAGGGATACCATCCTCTGGCCCGGTTAACAACACCCGGGTGGTAATCCGCTCTGTCGCAATTGTCTTGGCGGTCACGCCTTCCATTGTTGGCACACTCATGACTCCCTCCTTTAACTAGCTAGCCGGCTCTATACCGACTGCGCAACACTTTCTTGTCAATCTTGCCCACACTGGTCCTGGGCAATTCCTGGACGAAGACGTAGCGCTCAGGCACCGCCCACTTGGTGATCACCCCATCGGCCACGAACTTCTGCAGATGCTCCCGCATGGCGTTAGCCGTCACCCGCTCCTCGGCTCCCCTCCTGGGGACGATGACAGCCAGGGGCCGCTCACCCCACTTTTCGTCGGGCACGCCGATCACCGCCGCCTCCAACACGTCTTCATGCAAGCTGAGCAGGTTCTCCAATTCCAAAGAGACGATCCACTCACCACCGCTCTTGATGACATCCTTGATGCGGTCCACAATCTGGATGTAGCCATACTCGTCCACAACGGCCACGTCGCCAGTGTGCAACCACCCTCCGGCCCACAACTCCTCAGACCGTTCGGGGTCCTTGTAGTAACCGGGCGTGGTCCAGGGAGAGCGCACCACGATCTCACCGGTCTCGGTCCCGTCCCGGGCCACGTCTTTACCGTCGGGTCCTATCACCCTTATCTTGACCAGCGGCATGACAAACCCGGTCTTGACCATCCAATCCAACTGTTTGTCCTCATCCCATTCATCCTCCATGAACGGTTTGAGGTTGGCACAGGTAAGGAACGGGCAGGTCTCGGAGAGGCCATAACCGCCGGTGACCTTGATGCCCAGTTCCCTAGCGGCCATAGCTACTCCCTTGGTGAGCCGCGCGCCGCCGGTGATTACCCTCCAATGGCCCAGGTCCAGGCCCTTCTCCGCCGCTGCGGTGATGACCATCTGCAGAATGGTGGGCACACAGTGGCTGAAAGTCACCCTCTCCTCCACGATCAGGCGGAGGAGCAACTCTGGATCATATTTACCAGGATAAACCTGTTTGAGACCGTAGACGGTGGCCCAGTAGGGCACCCCCCAGGCGTGAACGTGGAACATGGGCGTGAGGGGCATATACACTTCGTGCTTGCCCATGGGATTGTAATTGCAGAGGATGGGCAAGGAGCCCCAGCCGGCGAAGGTGTGCAGCACCAGTTGCCGATGGCTGAAGTAGACCCCCTTGGGCTTGCCCGTCGTGCCGGTGGTGTAGGACAAGGTGGCCTGGGTGTTCTCGTCGAAGTTCGGCAATTCGTCTAGGGGTGAGGCGCCGGATAGAAGTTCCTCGTACTCCGCATCCACCCATTCGATGTCTGGCTTCTTCTCTTGGTCGGTGACTAGGATGTACTTGCGGATGGAGGGCAGCCGGGAGCGAACTTGTTCCACCAGGGGCAGGAAATCCTCGTGGAAGATAAACACCTCGTCCTCCGCGTGTTGCATGGTGTAGAGGACGTTCTCTGGGGACAAGCGGGGGTTGATGGTGTGGAGGATAGCCCCGATACCAGGGATTCCGAAATACATCTCCAAATAGCGGTGGCTGTCCCACTCGATCACGCCGACCTTGGTGCCTCGCTTCACGTCCAACCCTTGGAGGGCAGCGGCCAGTCTGAGCACCCTACCGTACATCTCAGTATAGGTGTAACGCATCTGGTCGCGGTAGACGATCTCCTGGTCGGGGGCCCATGCTACGCCGTGCTCAAGCAGGTGTTTGAGCAGGAGTTGGAAATCATAGGTGGGCATTGCTACGTCCTTATCCACAGAACAGTAGGTTGGTGGAGTCGTAGATTCGTATAATCGTAAACTCGTGGATCAGCTCCCGAATTCACGAGTTTACGAACTTACGAGTTTACGGGTCTCCGAGCTCACTTCGGCTTCTGCGGTTCGGGAACCTCCTCCTCGATACCCATTATCTTCCTGGCGTATTCGACGTACTCCTCCACCGGCGTGGTGAACCTGACGACCAGTTTGGCGCCATCTGGAGAGCCGCCGCCGTGCATGCAGCCTGGTATCCCCGCGCCGACGGTCAGCCACTCGGCCAAGCGGGCGGCCTTGAAGCGCGTCTCGCCGGAACACGACCCTGCTTTGAAATACTTCTGGAGCAGGTGTCCATACCTCGGGTCAGTGAGGTCCTTGTAGGCAGGCATACAGCCGGTTTCGGCGATGCCGCCGCCGATCTCCTGAGTCAATCTCTTGACCTCGTAGGGCAGGGTAGCCACCATGACCTTGTTGACATTGGCGGTAAGTGGGTCGGCAAACCACGAGCCTGAGGGATGGCGAGAGCCCATGGCACACGCCCCCACCCCCAGGCCAAAGGTGATCTGGTTGTTGATGGACATGTCCACCAGTTTGTTCCTGAATGTTCTGGCCGAAAGGCCATTGGCCCGGGCCAGCAGTACGGCGGCGCCAATCATAACGTCTCCCTGGCCCGCCACGCAGGCCCCGATGCAGGCCCGGTAGTTGGAGGTGAAATACTGGATAACTTTGGCGGTGTACTGATACTCCCCGCACATGAAAACCCGTTCCTTGGGCACGAAGACATCCTCAAACAAGAGCCACCCCTGGGTGATACCTGTGGCCGGAACCTCGCCACCAGCGGTTTCCTCGAGCTCGCGTCGGTCGCTGGGGTGTGTGGCTTCAACAATGGTCAGGCCTTCGATGTCGCGGGGCACAACGCAAGCCACCGCGTAGTCCCGATCCTCCTCTCGGTAAACACCGCCGGGCAGAACAAAGATTTCATGCGAGGCCGCCGTGCCGCAGATCATCACTTTGGCCCCACGGATGACAATGCCATCGTCCTTGACCTCTACCACTCGCAAATTGGTGTCCGGGTCTGGCTGCTGCGATGGCTTGAGGCTGCGGTTTCCTTTGGCATCGGTCATGGCTCCGGCCACTGTCAGACCCTGGGCCTGAGCCGACAGGATCCAGCTTTTCAGCCTCTCTTGGTAATCCGTGCCGAATTCCTGATCCATCTCGTGGGTGATCGCCCACATCACATTCTGGGCGTTCCAGCCCACACAGACCCCGCCGGTGCAACTCCCGGTGCGCCGGTAGTTCTGGCGTTTCATTTTCATATTGGCGATGAGGTCGTCCGCGCTTTGCATCATGGAATTCCAGCGCAGGATCTTCTCGCCGGTAAAAACGGAAGTAGTCGTGTATATATCCGCCAGTTCCGGATCGTTGGCCGCGTCATAACAGCGGGCGTGGCTTTCGACCGTTCTCTTCGTGGCCGGGTGCGTGGTGACATCCTCGATGAGCTCGCCAAACTTGTAGATATTCGGCCTAAGCTTCCGAAGTGCTGCCAGATAGTCTTCTCTCGTCTTGATCGTCATGCTTGAACTCCTTTCACGTTTGACGTTTTGCGTTTCACATGGCCTGGTATTCCCTGATCTTGTCAATCAGCACTGGAACAAACTCCCGGCAATCATCAATGATGCCATAGTCCACCTGTTCGAATATGGGAGCGTGGGGGTCGTTATTGATGGCGACCATGACTTTAGCGCCAACGATGCCCACCATATGTTGTTGTTCGCCCGACAACCCAACCCCGATGTACAGCTCCGGACTCACCATCTTGCCGCTCTGCCCGATCATCGTCTCCATCCCGGCCCAACCCTCGTCAACGGCTGGCCGAGTGCAGCCTAGTGCTCCGTTCAGCACCTTGGCCAGCTCGGCAATTTGACGCCAGCCCTCCAGATCACCAACACCAGCACCGCCGGCCACGACGATGGGAGCCGATTCCAAGGGCACACCCTCTGGCTCTTCGCGGACGATTTCCAGGGTTTGAACCCGACGCGGGAGCTCATCCGGCACGTCCAAGAGGATGACCTCTCCGGTTCTGCTCTCGTCCAGTTCAGGCGTAGGAAAAACGCCTCTGGCAACGGTGGCCATCTGGGGACGCTTTTCCGGACAGATGATCGAGATCAACCCACCGTAGGCAGGGACTATCTGTTCCAGGATTCCGTTCTCACCGAGCGCCAGATCAATGCAGTGAGCCGTCAGCCCGGTTTCCAGTCGGGCCGCCACCAGCGGCGCTAGCTCTCTCCCCACATCTGTCGAACCAATGAGCACCATCTCCGGCTGCCGCTCCTGGGCCAGCTTGACGATGATTTCGGTGTAGAGCTCCGGCTGGTAGAAGGCCAACCTGGGATCGCTGCCCAGGTAGACCCTGTCGGCGCCAGCAGCGAACAACTGCTGGGGATGCTCGTCCAGCTCATCTCCCAGCAAAACAACTTCCACAGAGGCGCCCAATTCATAAGCCAGTTTTCGCGCCTGGCCAATCAACTGAAGCGACACCGTGAGAATCCGCCCGTCAATTTGCTCCGCTATGACCCATACAGGGCCAGGTGTGTTTTCCATAGACCTTTGACCACATCGTTTGCTGAAAGTCTCTGACCGAGGCGAGAGACCTTGGGGCTCGGTCAGAAACCTTTCGCCCGTCGAGCGGGCTATATCACTCCCGCCTCAACCAGCCTCTGCACCAACCGCTCCGCTTTTTCCTCCCTCGTGCCGCCGATGATCTCCACTTCCCGTTTGCTTTCCCTGGTCGTCATGCTGGAAACAATCGTCGGCGACCCTTTCAGTCCCACCAGGTCCGAAGGCACTCCCAGATCGCTGACACCCCACTCTCTGATCTCCTTTTTCCTGGCCTTGATGATTCCTGAGAAGCTGAGGGTTCGCGGCGTGTTTAACTCTCTGGTTACCGTGAGGACGGCCGGGAGTTTCACCCGCACCAGGCGGTATCCGTCTTCCAGGCTGGCCTTCACTTTCCACCACCCCTCGCCGAATTCGACCATCTCCTTCACCCTGGTCACCACTGGCACCCCCAAAAACGTGGCCAGCTCTGGCCCGACCCACTCCGTGCTGCCGTCGCTGCTGGCCATCCCGCAGAAAACCACATCATACGGGCCGATTTTCTCTATGCCCTTGGCCAGGGTGTAGGCCGTGGCGTAGGCATCGGCGCCGGCAAAAGCCCGATCGCAGAGCAAAACTCCCTGGTCAGCGCCCAGGGCCAGACATTCCCTCACTATCTTGCCAGCTTCAGGAGGCCCCATGCTGAGCACCGCGATGTGCGCATCGAACCGCTCTTTGAGTTGAAGCGCTGCTTCCATGGCGTGTTTGTCCAGCGGGTTCAGCACCAGCGGTACATCGGCCCGCGTGAGGGTTTTGGTGACAGGATCTATTCGTATTTTGTCGGCCTCTTTAGGGTCGGGAACCGCTTTGACACAGACGACAATGTCGAGCATTCTTACGTTCCACGTTTTACTCTACGAAAGCACCCAGCGGGCGATGATCACCTTCATGATGTCGGAGGTACCGGCCGATGGTCCCAGGACCGCGGCGTCGCGCCAATAGCGAGAAACCGCGTATTCTTCCATGCAACCGTAGCCACCGTGGATGTCAACGGCCATTTTGGCTGCTTTATGTGCCGCTTCCGTGGTGAAGTACTTGGCCACGGCGAATTCGTTGCTGGCCCGTAGGCCCTGGTCCTGCAAGGCTGCTGCTCGATACCCCAACAGACGGCCAGCTTCCAGATCAATCTTCATTTCTGCCAGCTTGTTCTGAATGGTCTGCAATTTGCTGATCGGCTTCCCGTACAGGATCCGCTCATTGGCGAATTTTACCGACGCTTCCAGACAGGCAGCCTGCAGTCCCAGGGCGCAGCCGACCATGCCGCCCCTGCCGACCTCGCTAATGGCAGTCATGGCCACTCGCATGCCCTTGCCCTCTGGTCCTAGCAGGTTTGCCCTGGGGACTCGGCAATTTTCAAAAATCAGCTCGCCGGTATTGCAGCCGCGCATGCCCACCTTGTGCTCTTTATGCCCAGGTCTGAACCCTTCCATCCCTTTTTCGACGATAAAGGTGCTGAAAACGTCGGGTTCCTCCTCGTCTCTGGCCAGGACGGTGATGGTGTCGGCGATGTGGGAATTGGTGATAAAGCATTTGCGGCCATTGATGATATAGTTGTCGCCGTCCTTCTTGTACGATGTGCGGCCGCTTTTGGGATCGGAGCCGCCAGTGGGCTCAGTTACTGCTACCGTGGCCAGTCGCTCGCCCGTGGCCAAGCCGGGCAGGTATTTCTTTTTCTGCTCCTCTGTGCCGAATCTGATGATGGGCTCGATGCCCAGGGCAAATATCTGGAGCGTCATGGCTGTCGCCACCGAAACCCGCGCGATTTCCTCCAAGGCGATGAGGCGGGCCACGTAACCCAATCCCAGGCCGCCGTATTCCTTCGGGATGGTGATGGCCATCATCTCGGCCTCAGCCAGGGCTTTTACGACATCGTCATTAACTTCTCCCGTCTCCTCCATCTCAGGAACCTTGGGAGCGACCTTGGTTTCCGCAAATTCGCGAGCTGCTTGCCGGAACAGTTCCTGCTCTTCGGTGAAAGTGAAGTCTATCATGAGAGATTTACCTCCTTTGTTTATGTTGAGATTCTGCGTATTGCGTGAGGCTCACGTTTGACGTTTTACGCTCGACGTTTCACGCCCCCCACTTCACGCAAGCCGCACCCCATACGTAGCCGACACCCGCGGCCACGATGACCATCAGATCACCGTCCTTGAGCCGACCCTGTTTCATCCCTTCAATGATATTGATGATGCTGTCCTGCTCGCCGATGTGCCCGTAGTCGGCGTTGTAGACGCTTTGTTCCTCGCTGAGGCCAAGGCGTTGAAGCATGTCCCGATAGGCTGAGGGTTTGATGTGGATCATGTTTAGAAAGCCGATATCGGCTCTGGTGTAGCCGCTTTTGCGCAGCGCCTCGTCAATGCAACGCATCCAGTTGTCCATCGAGACTTCGTTGAGCCGCGCCTTCATGGCCTCGGGTTCAACCAGGTCAAGATAGAACAATCCCTTGGCTACGGCCTCGTCGGTGGGGAACTGGATGGTGCCGCTGGCGGGTATGATGATGTGTCTGCTCATGGAGCCGTCGGTGATGAGGTGCGAGCCCAGCACGTGATTGCGCGGCCAGTTCTTACGCAGCAGCAGCGCTCCCGCGCCCGCGCCTATGTTGAACGCAAACGAGATACGGGTGTTTTTCAGATTGACCAAGTCTCCAACTCGGTAGCCGCCAGCGATGAGCACGGTGTTAATGTCGGGGTCGGCGACCATCATGTCTTTGGTAATCTTGAGGGCGCTGATCGTGGTACAGCAGCGCATATGCAAATCCATGCCCCAGGCCCGGGTTGCCCCGATCTGATAGGCCAGGTCAATGCCCGCCGTCCAGTTGATGTATTCCTTCCACTCCTCGGTGGTGCAGAGCACTACGTCAATCTCTTCCGGGGGGATGTCGCATTTGGAGAGACAATCCTGAGCGGCCCAGACAGCCATCTGATTGGGGTGGTCGTCCGGCCCGGCCATGCGTTTCTGGTTTATGCCCAGCTTCTCGCGAACCACCCATTCGGGGAGGCCGCTCTCTTCGGCGATATCAGCCGCTGTCAGCACTCGCTCTGGCAGGTACATCCCCGCGCTGACGATGCCTACAGATACCTCATCTGACGTGCTCATCTCCCCTCTGCTCATGTGCCAACCACAAGCCCGCCATCCACTCGCAGCACTGCTCCGGATATAAAGCTTGCCTCGTCCGAGGCCAGGAAGAGATAGGCGTTAGCAACATCCCGCGGCTGGCCCAGCCGTCCTAAAGGGATGCTCTCCCGGAACCTGTCCAGGATCTTCTGAGGCATGGAGGCGATCATCTCGGTCGCGGTGGGGCCAGGCGCCACCGCGTTGACGCGAATGTTGTAGCGACCGAGCTCGCGGGCCCAGACTTTGGTCATGCCTATGACCCCCGCCTTGGCAGCGACATAGTTAGTCTGGCCGAAATTGCCGTCCAGGCCGACGACCGAGGTGGCATTGAGGATGACCCCGCCGCCCTGCCGAATCATATAGGGCACCACAGCTTGGGTGCAATTGAACACTCCTTTGAGATTGACCGCTATCACCAGGTCGAAGTCGGCCTCGGACATCTGCCCGACCAGTTGGCCATCCTTGACCTTAACCAGGGTGGCATCGCGCAGGATGCCAGCATTGTTGACCAGCACATCTATCCGCCCATATCTTTGCGCCACATCGTCCACCCATTCCTGCACAGCGTTTCGGTCGGTGACATCCACCTTATAAAAGCTCATCCCAAGCGTCTCAGCCGTAGCTCGGCCAAGCTCTTCATTCACGTCGCAGATGACCACCTGGGCCCCTTCCTCGGCGAAGCGCTCGGCCGTGGCCTTGCCAATACCGGCTGCGCCGCCGGTGATGAGAGTTACCTTATCTTTCAGGCGCATGGCTTCACCCCTCTTGCTCACTCGAACCAAATTGCTCGATTAGCCGTTGTTTATCCACCTTGTTGGCTCCTGTTTTGGGCAGGCTATCCAAAAACAAAACCGACTTAGGGACTTTGTAATGAGCCATTCTCTCACGCAACCAGTCCCTCAAGTCGGTTTCGGTCAGAGTAGCACCGGGCTTGAGCACGACGATGGCCCGGCCCACCTCGCCCCACTTGGGATCGGGTACAGGGATCAGGGCGGCTTCGGCGATGGCGGGGTGGCTGTGCATCACATCCTCGACCTCGGCCGGGTAGATATTCTCCCCACCCGATTTGATCATGTCCTTGAGGCGGCCTACAATATAATAATCGCCGTCCTCGTCCCTGCGGGCCAGGTCGCCGGTGTGCAGCCAACCGTCCACGATCGTCTCCGCCGTCGCCTCTGGCCGGTTCCAGTATCCCCCGAAGACGTGGGGACCTCGGATCAGCAGGTGACCTACCTCGCCCGGGCCAACCTCCTCGCCGGCCTCGTTAACCAGCTTAACGTCAACGTGGAACAGAGGCCGGCCCACGGAACCGATCTTGCTCCTCGCGTACTCGCTCGGCAGCCAAAAGGTGTTGGGGCCGGCCTCGGTCAACCCATAGCCCTCTTTAAACTCGACGCCCTTTTCCCAGAACGCCTCGTGGACGACAGTGGGGCACCTCCCTCCGCCAGACATCACCAGCCGCACGTTAGAGAGATCCAGTGATTCCCAGCGCGGGTGCTGGATAATAGCCAGCAACATGGCGGGGACGCCGAAGAAGAAAGTCACACCCAGGTTCTCGATCTGATCGAAGAGCTGGTCAATGTCGAAGCCAGCGCAAACGATGTTCGTGCCACCCAGATGGACCAAGGGGAGGGTGAGGCAATTGAGACCGCCGGTGTGAAAGAAGGGCATATATTGTGGGATCACATCGTCGGGGCGCAGCCCCCAACTGACAATGGTATTGACGGAGTTGGCAGTGATGGAGCGGTAGTGCAGGATAGCTCCTTTGGGGAGGCCAGTCGTACCGCCGGTGTAGCAGATGATCCAAGGGTCTTCCCAGTCCAGTTCCACGGGCGGCGGCTGGGTTTGGGGCCAGTTGCTGCGTTCCGTCGGCCAGTGTATATCCTGGTCATCAGTCACCTGATCCAGGCCAATGTAATGCTGCACCGAAGACAATCGAGGGCGCAGCTCGTCCACCTGGCCAGCGAATTCCTGGCTGTAGAGTAGCACGCGGGGGGCGGCATCGTTAATGAGGGGTTCCAACTCGCGGGGTTTCAGGCGCCAGTTGTTCACATGCAGAATGGCTCCCAACTTATTGCAAGCGAACAGCGCATCCAGGTATTCGACGCGGTTCATGGCATAGATGGACACCCGGTCGCCCTTGCGGATCTCCAGCCCGTCCCGCAGGAAGTTGGCAAGCTGATTCACGCGTTGGTTCCAGTCTCGGTAGGTGATGGGCTGGTCGTCGTTGATGGCATCAACAAGGGCTACCTTGTTCGGCGTGAGCATTTCCCGCCGTTGCAGCCAGTCACCAAAAAACATGGTAGCCTCCTCTGATCACCAGCATTTTCTTATACCACACCATCAAACCACCCATGTGGGGTCTTCAAATGGGGGAGACAGACCGGTCGGTCTTAAAAGGTCAAAAAAATTTGAAGCTGTGCGATTTCACGGCTTCAAATTCTCAAGGTAGTTGATCAGAGATTTAATTGACCTGTCTAAGCTGTCGGCCGATTTATCAACGCCGTAAATAACAGAGGCCCCCACCATGCCGGCAAACAACATCTCTGTTACGGCATTGGTGTTCACCTCACTACGCAATTCGCCCTGTTCCTTTCCCTCATCCAGGAGTCTCTTGAGCATGTTTTTTAGGCCCACGAAGCCTTTGTTCACCTCTTTGGCCAGGTGGGGGAGCTGGTCAGGCAATTCTACCGAGAAGGTAACGAAGATGCAGCCTCCTGGCAAATCGTCGGTATCTTTTAGATAGCGGTCTCTGTAATTCTCCAAGAGCTTCTCGATCTTCCCAATTGGGCTTTCGACCTCATCCAGACCGAAAAGGCATCTCTCACGCCAAATCCTTCGTGCCTCGTCCAGAACCTCGAAAAACAGGTTCTCTTTGCTGGGGAAATGATTATAAAACCCGCCTTTGGAGGTATTGGCAGCTTCTAGAACGTCGTTAATAGAGGTATTCAGGAATCCTTTCATGGAGAACAGCTTCAAGGATTCGTGGATTATTCTTTCTCTCAGGCTCATAGTAGAAATTCTCTGGGGGATAAAGGGGAGAACCAACAAGCAAACCGACCGGTCTGTCTGTATTATACCAATTATTGGGTAAATTGTCAAATTTATGGCCTAAAGCGCCTATCCGAAAAGTCTTTTTGCTCCCGCTGGGCCTTAGTCCAGCGGCGGACTAAGGTCCGCCGTGAGCATTTTTCGGATAGGCTCTAAGCTCCGCCCCGCCTTGTCTATCCGACAGTACTCCCTGATCTCAGCAG
Organism: uncultured Anaerolineae bacterium; assembly: GCA_964602575.1. Classification (GTDB taxonomy): domain Bacteria; phylum Chloroflexota; class Anaerolineae; order VGOG01; family VGOG01; genus CAZRSI01. The sequence continues at coordinate 283 of CAZRSI010000003.1, read as the reverse complement.
GATCCATGTCAGCGTTGCAATATAGCCTCGTCCTCTCAAACCGCCGCTGGGGAATCGAGCAAGAGTTCCGCTTTATCAAGAAGGTCTGAACATTTATGGGTAAAATCAAGCCCTCTCCTCCAGAGCCGGAGTTGACTCATGGGGCAGATTGCGCTATAATAATAAAGCTCGGAGAGTAACGACTTGCCTTATGTCTAAAGTCCCTTGGGGGCACTACCTGACAAACCGTAGAACTCATCAAAAGCGATGAATGGGAATAGTAGGTGCGAGGCGATGATTACAG
>CAZRSI010000002.1:18376-34665 GCA_964602575.1 uncultured Anaerolineae bacterium | reverse complement strand
TGAAGCTGCCCCACGTGGCCAGCGGTGATTTGTTTCGCGAGAACCTAAAAAATGAAACGGAGCTGGGCCTGCTGGCCAAGAAATACATGGACAAAGGCCAGTTGGTGCCCGACGACGTGACCATCGCTATGGTGAGAGAGCGCTTGCAGCAGCCGGATTGTGCCCAGGGGGTCATCCTGGACGGCTTCCCCCGTACCTTGGCCCAGGCCGAGAGCCTGGACGAGATGCTGGCCGGCATGGGACGGAGGCTGAACGGTGTGCTATACCTCGCCGCCCCCGACGAGGAATTGGTGCGCCGCCTGTCGGGGCGCTGGATATGCAGCCAATGCCAGACACCATATCACACCCTCTTCAACCCCCCAGCAGAAGAAGGCATCTGCGATCTCTGTGGTGGAGAGCTGTATCAGCGGGACGACGACAAGCCCGAGACCGTGCGAGCCCGGCTCAAGGTCTATCACCGCCAGACAGCCCCCCTCATTGACTACTATCGCCGGGCGGGCCTGCTGGTAGAGGTGGATGGGGCAAAAGATATCGAGAGCGTCAACGCTGCCCTGCTCGAGGCTATTCGCAAGCTCAGGCAGGTGGCCTAGCATCTCCAAAAGGCCCTCCTGCAACTTGCACCCTTTTCAGGAATATGATATAATGAAAATACGTTTTAACAGCGTAGCAAGGCCTCAGCCTATTATAGAGGTAAAGGAGCGGACCCGATGGCAGAAGTGCTCTACGAACATGTGACTAAACGCTTTGGCGACGTGGTGGCTATCAACGACCTGACTATTCATGTCGCCGACAAGGAGTTTCTGGTTCTTTTGGGCCCATCAGGATGTGGCAAAACCACCGCTCTTCGCCTTCTAGCCGGCTTAGAGGAGGTCACTGAAGGTAACCTTTACATCGGAGGCCAGTTGGTCAATGATATTCCTCCAAAAGACCGCGACATTGCCATGGTCTTCCAGTCCTATGCCCTCTACCCCCACATGAGCGTCTACGACAACATGGCTTTTGGGTTGAAGCTCAGGAAGGTCCCCAAGGATGAAATTGATAGGCGGGTGAGGGAGGCAGCTCGGATCCTTAGGATCGAGGAGCTTCTGGACCGCAAGCCCAAACAACTCTCAGGAGGTCAGAGGCAGAGAGTGGCTGTGGGCAGAGCCATCGTCAGGGAACCCAAGGTCTTCCTCATGGACGAGCCGCTATCAAATCTGGACGCCAAGTTGAGAGTGGCAGCCAGGGCCGAGCTAACCAAGCTCCACCAGCGCCTGGAAACGACCTTCATCTACGTGACCCATGACCAAGTGGAAGCTATGACCATGGGAAGCAGGGTGGCTGTATTGAAGGATGGCGTTCTCCAGCAGGTGGGCACCCCTCAGAACCTTTACAACTATCCCGCGAATCTTTTCGTCGCCGGATTCATCGGCAGCCCGGCCATGAACTTCTTTGACGCCACCGTGGTGCCTGAGGATGGAGATCTCTACGTGGACGGTGGAACATTCCGCGTCAAGGTCCCCGAGGGGAAGGTTCAAGCGCTTTTGCCCTACAAGGGCAAGAAGATCATCTTTGGCATCAGGCCCGATGACGTTCACGATCCCCAGTTTACTCCTCCTCACATTACCGCAGGCAAAATCAAGGCCCAGGTGGATGTGACAGAGTTGATGGGTAACGAGGTCTTTGTCTATCTCCTGACGGGGAATACCACTTTCGTGGGTCGTTTTGACCCTCGAACCGGTGTCAGGGTGGGCGATACAATCGAGGCCGTGATAAACATGGACAACATGCACGCCTTCGACCCCCAGACGGAGAAGGCTATACGCTGAAGGTTGGAAGTTAGATTTCTCGATTTCTAACACCCACCTTCCGGTCCCAAGGAGGTGATGTATATTGAGTCAATTCTATTGGTTTCCGCCACGCTAACGTTTTGTTAGCACTGTAAGAGTTAATGGAGGAGGATCATGATTAAGAGAGCTTTGCTTGTTGCTCTGGTAGTAACTATGTTGGCCAACCTGTTTGTGGTCAGTGTGGCCAGTGCTGCCCCGCCGGCACAGGAGGAACTGACCTATACAGTGAAGCTGGGCGACAACCTGTGGACCCTGGCTGAGAAATATCTAGGCAACGGGGCTGCCTATTGGGCCATTGTCTTCGCGACCAACAAGAAGAACCAGGAAGACGAAACTTTCGCCATCATCGCCGACCCCAACCTGATCCACCCTGGCTGGAAACTTCTCATCCCCAGCGCAGAAGCGGCTGCTGAATTCTTAGCGGCCCGCATTGCGGGTGCGGTGAGTGTCCTCGGTGTATGGGGAGGCGCTGAGTACGACAAATTCATGCAAGCAGTTGCACCCTTCACCGAAGAGACCGGCATCGAGGTGCAGTTCGAGACCTCTCGCGAGCAGGTCACAGTTCTCTTCACGCGCGTTGAGGCTGGCAATCCGCCGGATATCGCCATCCTTCCCCAGCCGGGACTGCTGGTGGATCTCGCCAAAATGGGTGCCTTGGTGCCCATTGACACCTTTATTGACATGGATCAGCTCAAGAAAGACTACGCCCAAGCGTGGATAGACCTTGGCAGCTATGAGGGCACGCTCTATGGCATCTGGTACAAGGCTGCCCTGAAGAGCCTGGTATGGTACAATCCTAAAGCGTTTGCAGCTAAGGGATATGAGGTGCCTACTACCTGGGATGAGATGATTGCTCTGTCGGATCAGATTGTGGCCGATGGTGGCACGCCTTGGTGCATCGGGTTGGAAAGCGGAGCAGCCAGTGGCTGGCCAGGTACCGACTGGATTGAGGACATAATGCTGCGCACAGCCGGTCCCGAAGTTTATGATAAGTGGGTCAATCACGAGATTCCATGGACAGATCCAGCCGTGAAGAGAGCGTGGGAGTACTTCGGCCAGATAGCCCGCAATGAGGACTATGTATGGGGTGGTACCACTGGCGTGTTGAGCACTTTCTTCGGCGACTCGCCTACGCCCCTCTTCGATGACCCGCCCGGCTGCTATATGCACCGTCAAGCATCGTTTATCACCGGCTTCTTCCCAGAGGGTGTAACAGCCGATGATTATAGCGTCTTCGCCTTCCCGCAGATAGAGCCGGAGTTTGGTGTCCCAGCTCTGGGCGCTGGCGATGTGGTTGTCATGCTCAAAGACACGCCGCAGGCCAGAGCATTCATGCAGTACCTGGCCACTCCTAAACCCCACGAGATCTGGGCTTCTCTGGGCGGTTTCATCTCGCCTCACCGAGGGGTCAGTCTGGACGTCTACCCTGACGAGATCACCCGTAAGCAGGCAGAGGTATTGGCTGGTGCCGAGGTCTTCCGCTTCGACGGCTCCGACCTGATGCCCGCTGCTGTGGGTGCTGGGACCTTCTGGACGGGGGTGATGGACTATATCGCTGGCGAGGACCTGGACACTGTTCTTGAAACCATCGAGGCCAGCGCAGTAGATGCCTACGCCGACTGATAGGTCATTCCTTCAGAAGCCAGTGAGACAACCCGACCAAATGGTCGGGTTGTCTCACTCTTACTTGAGTAGCCTCACGTTAGTTTTTGAGGGCACAGGGAAGAGAGGAGGTTAAACAAATGCAATCTTTGCCTGCCTCTTTAGGTCAGATCCTTAATACCTTGCTGGCCATATTGCTTGGAGTAGGCGGAATCGTTTTGTTGTACATTATTCTGGATTCCCTGATCGGATTTCTTCCAGACAGAGTGCAGCAACGAATCCGGCCCTGGGTATATGTTGGGCCATTACTAATCATCCTGGCATTCTACCTCGTTTACCCCACTCTCAACACCATTTATCTCAGCTTTCTGGATAAGCGCTCCGAAAACTTCGTCGGCCTGAAGAATTATATCTTCGCCTTCACTAATCCAGCCATGCATGTTGCCTTCCGCAACAATGTTCTCTGGCTGGTACTACAAACCACCTTCAGCGTCGGTTTGGGATTGGTCCTCGCTGTCCTCACCAATCGGGTCCGCTACGAAACTGTTATCAAGTCCCTTATCTTCTTGCCATTGGCTATCTCTTTCGTAGGTGCTAGTGTGATCTGGCGATTTGTCTATGCCTACAAGCCAGGTGACGTGCCTCAGATCGGTCTGCTGAATGCAGTTTTGGTCAATATCCTAGGCCTGGAACCCATTGGGTGGCTGGTGGAAAAAGCAGTAAACAACTTTGCCCTTATCGCTGTGGGGGTATGGTTACAAACCGGCTTTTGCATGGTTGTACTATCGGCTGCTATCAAAGGTATCCCCGTGGAGATCATCGAGGCAGCGCGAATAGATGGGGCCAACGAATGGCAGATCTTCTGGCGGGTCACTGTGCCTATGATTAGCTCAACCATTGCTGTAGTAGCCACCACGGTGATAATTAATGCGCTAAAAGCTTTTGACATCGTCTTTGTTATGACCAACGGTAATCGAGGCACCGAGGTTCTAGCAAATCGTATGTACAAAGAGATGTTCTCCTTTAGAAATGCCGGGCGCGCCAGTGCTATTGCCGTTATCTTGCTCTTGGCTATCATTCCCATCATGATGGTCAACATTCGCCGCTTTCAAGAACAGGAGGCTATGCGATGAGTGCCAGGTTGAAAAAGACCCTTTCAAGTATACCACTACACATAACCGTCATTGGAATCGCTTTTCTATGGACATTGCCTTCGGTGGGGTTGCTGATCAGCTCTTTCCGGCCCAAGAACGATGTCTTTGCCACTGGTTGGTGGACGGTTTTTCAACATCCATTCGACTTCACTCAATACCAACTGGATAACTACATTCGCGTCCTCACCACCGAAGGGATGGGACGTGCGTTCCTCAATAGCTTGTCCATCACTATTCCCTCCACTGTCATCCCTATCGCTGTGGCAGCCTTCGCCGCCTATGCCTTTGCCTGGATGGATTTTCCTGGCCGGCAAGTTCTCTTCGTCATCGTGGTGGGCCTGCTGGTGGTGCCCCTTCAAATGACTCTAATCCCACTGCTACGGGTGTACAATCAACTAGGATTGGCCGGCACCTTCCTGGGCATCTGGTTGGCACACACCGGCTACGGGCTGCCCTTTGCCGTCTACCTGCTGCGCAACTTCATAGGTGGATTGCCTAGAGATCTGTTTGAATCGGCCTATCTGGACGGCGCTTCCCATCTGACAGCCTTCTTCCGACTGGCCCTGCCCCTCTCAGTTCCAGCTATAGCATCGCTGGCTATCTTTCAGTTTCTGTGGGTATGGAACGACCTATTGGTGGCCCTCATTTACCTGGGAGGTACGCAGGAGGTCGCGCCGCTGACCCTCAAATTGTCCGCCATGGTGCAGTCCCTGGGCCAGGACTGGCATCTGCTAACTGCGGCGGCCTTTATCTCTATGGCGTTGCCCCTGGTTGTGTTCCTTTCACTGCAGCGGTATTTTGTCCAGGGTATCCTGGCCGGTTCGGTGAAGGGGTAGTAAGGTTCTCAAGCACCTCGGGTAACAGGGTCACCCCACTCCATGGGAGAAAGAAGCAAAGAGGGTTCTGCTGAGCGGCTCTGCCACCACCCAATAAGAGCATCAACTTTTTCTCTCCCTCTAAGACTAAGTCCCGCTTTCTCTTCCGACGACAATTACCTTATGACCTATCCTCAAGCGCGGTACTACTTCGAAAGCGACCACAAGTTCGTTGTTGAGAACTACAACTGGGCCAAGCCGTTTTCTAATTTCCTTCCCGGCATTGCCGGAAAATGGGGTGTACCTATATGGGTTTACTATGTGAGCAAGGCCCAAGGTGTATGTAGCCTTGGTGTACATGATAAAGATCACGCTATCTTAGAGTTCTTGTCGTTCAATAAAGCTTGCCAGACAGTTGGCAAGGAAGGGTTCAGGACCTTCATCAAACTCGATGGGACACGTCTATATGAGCCATTCCAGAGGATGGAAAGCAGAGAGACTGTCCAGCGGATGATTATCTCCGCACACGAACTAGAATTGTGCGAGCGCAATGCTGAGCTTGGTTTGGAGACTAGGGTGATCTACTTCCCTTTGGTTAATATGCCGCTCACCGGCTTGGTTCGTCTGGTCACTATTACAAATACGGCTCAGGAACCCAAAGAAGTCGAAGTGCTAGACGGTGTGGCGCGAGTGCTGCCCTACGGGGTAACATTTGAGCACGTAAAAGTAATCGCCAGACACATCGAAGGTATGATGGGCGTTTTTGACATGAAGGGGATTCCGCTTTTCAGGCTAAAGCAGACTCCGGCCGACATCGAGGAGGTTGGAAAGATAACAGCCGGACATTTCTACTGGAGTTGTGTGGATGGCCAAAGAACTCCACCTCGCGGTGTCATTGTTGATCCCGCTGTGATTTTCGGGGAGGCGGAGAATCATGACTTTCCATGGGCGCTGGCGCACGAATCCATAGACGTGATTCTGGATACCAACCAGACCAGGGAGGCCAGAACCCCGTGCGCTTTCACCGCATTCAAGCGATCAATTCCACCTGGAGAAGCGCTGACCGTCAGCTCCGTGATCGGTTACACTCCAGATGAACAAACCTTGAGAGAGTTCCTCCCCCAGTTTGAAAAACACGGCTTTCTCACCCAAAAGCGGGCAGAGAACCGCGAGGTCATTGAGCAAATCCAGAACTTCGCCTTCGTTGTGAGCAATGAACCAACGTTCGACCGCTATTGCCAGCAGACCTTCCTCGACAATGTGATGCGCGGGGGCATGCCAGTGACCTTCAAGTCCGCCAGCAACAGGAGCCTTTTCTATATCTACTGGCGGCAGGGTGGTGATCTGGAGCGCGACTATCACTGGTTTGTCCTCGAACCGACGTATCTGTCCCAAGGAAATGGCCATTACCGAAACATCCTCCAGAATCGCCGCATGGACACCTGGTTCTTCCCAGAAGTTGAGGATGGCAACATCATCACTTTCCTGAACCTGACCCAGACCGACGGATACAATCCCCTGGTCGTAAATGGAGTCACATTCACAGCCGACGATACCGAGGAGCTGAGAAAGTGGCTGACCGATTTGGTCCCTGAAGAGTCTGCGTATGAAGACCTCCTGACATTGTTGACCAAACCATTCACCCCTGGTGAGTTCATCATGAAGTTAGAGGCAAGCGGGGCTCAAATCCGGCGGTCCTATGAAGAGATTTTGGCCGAGCTATTGCCTCTGTGTAGGCAAAATGAGATCGGGGCCCTTCACGAGGGATATTGGATTGACCACTGGTTCTACAACTTCGACCTTCTGGACACATTCTTGATGATCTACCCAGATCAGTTGCGGGAGGCCCTTCTGGAGAAGAGAGTCTATACATTTTACGATAATCCGGATGTCGTGCAACCCCGGAACAGGAAAACTGTGCTCGTGAATGGTCGTGTCCGGCAATACGGAGCAGTGGTGCGCGACCCGGAGAAGCAAAGGATGATCGAGTCTCGGACAAAAGACCCCTGCAAGGTGCGTACACAGCTCGGGAGTGGACAGGTATACCACACAAACCTGCTGGTTAAGCTTTTGTGCCTCATAGCCAACAAGATCGCCACCCTGGACCCCGAGGGAATCGGGATTGAGATGGAGGCAGGCAAGCCAGGCTGGTGCGATCCCCTGAATGGTCTTCCGGGATTGTTCGGATCGTCTATCTGTGAAACGTTGGAGTTGATGCGCGCTTGCCGTTTTCTGCTTGATAGCCTTTCACAGAGCGATTTCGCTGAGTCAGAGATCTTGCTGGTATTCGAAGAACTTCACACTTTCATCAAGAAGCTCAACGATGCCATAGAGAAACGCTTGGCTTCTAAAGATGCCAACAGCGCACTCGTGTTTTGGGATGAAAGCCATACCCTTAAGGAAATCTACCGAGCCCAGACAAGACTTGGCATACACGGGCGAGAGCGGCTGATGAGTCTTGGTCAAATTAAAGACTTCCTTAAGAACTGCCTACGTTTGCTGGAGGCCATCTTCGAGAACACGCCACGAGAGCGGCTGTTTCACGACACTGGCGTGCCCTACACCTACTTTGTCAACGAGGTGACTGATTACCGCCTCCTGCTCGACGACCAGGGAGTACAACTCAAGAGCAAGTCGGGCTATCCGCTGGTAGAGCCAAACGGGTTCAAACAAAGGCCATTGCCGCTCTTTCTGGAGGGGCCAGTGCACTGGATCAGGGTCTTCCCGGAGCGAAGCTGCCCGATCCTTGAAGCCGTGAAGCGCAGCGGGTTGTACGACGCCCAGTTGCAAATGTACAAGCTCTGTGAATCGTTGGAACGGGAAACTTTCGAGATTGGCCGCATCAAGTCCTACGCGCGTGGCTGGATCGAAAACGAATCCATCTACACTCACATGGAATACAAGTGGTTGCTCGCGCTCCTGTGCAGCGGACTGTATGAGGATTTCTTCGAGGAAATCAAGCATACCCTGATCCCTTTCCTGGATCCGGCAACTTACGGGCGCAGCACACTGGAGAATAGCTCCTTCATCGTCAGCAGTGTATTTCCCGATGTGAGACTTCGAGGGCAAGCATTTCAACCGCGTCAGAGCGGCGTGACCTGCGAAATGCTACACATGTGGACAATTATGGCAGCAGGTGAGCACCCTTTCTTCCTGGATGAGAATCACCGGCTGCGATTGCGTCTTCAACCCATTCTGCCGGATTGGTTGTTCACAACAACCGATGGGAGCTACAACTACTGGGACGATGAAGAAGGCTGGACCAAGGTTCTCATTCCCAAGAACTGTTTTGCATTCAAGTTCCTAGGCAAGACCTTGGTGGTTTATCATAACAAGGCCAGACGAGCCACCTTTGGAAAGGACGGAGCTCGGGTTGCAGCCTATACATTGAAATATAGAAACGGAACATTGTTGACATCATCCGGAGACAGCCTGGATACATCTCTGGCAATGGATGTGCGAGATGGGCGAGTCTATCGGATAGATGTGATCTTGTCCAGGGAGGTGTGAGAATGTTGCTTAGGGAGAATATCTGGCAAGCGATTCGGGACTGGCTATTAACAAATGGCTTGCGCATCACTATCATTGTGGTTGGTAGCCTGATTGCTAGCCGGTTTCTGGGGGTTTTGATGACCCGTCTCGAGAAACTGATCGCTGGAGCAGCGCCCACTGAAGACGAAGCGCAACGAGCCAGGACTCTGACAAATGTGATCCACAGAACTACCCTGGTAGCCATAATGGTAATTGCCGGACTGATGATCCTCCGGGAGATAGGCCTCGACATCACCCCCCTCATCGCTGGAGTTGGTGTCGCTGGTGTAGCGCTGGGTCTGGGCACTCAAACCCTGATCAAGGATATCATCGGCGGATTCTTCATCCTGCTGGAAGATCAATTTGCCGTCGGCGATTCCATCAAAGTCGGTGACATCGCCGGAGGCGTGGAGAAAATTACCCTGCGGGCTACCTTTTTGCGAGACGTGGAAGGCACGCTGCACGTCATCCCCAACGGCGAGATCCGCATCGTATCCAACCGCACCAAGCATTGGTCGCGGGCCGTGGTGAAGGTGGGTGTGACCTATGAGGAAGACATCGGCAGGGTGATGGCCGTTCTGAAGAATATCGGCCGAGATCTCTACCAGGACGAGAAGTTCGCGCCCTCGCTACTGGAGGAACCAACAGTCAGCGGAGTGGAGGCCTTGGGTGACTGGGCAGTGACGGTGCGGATCATGGTTAAAACCAAGCCAGGCAAGCAGTGGGAGGTGGCTCGGGAATTGCGTCGTCGTATCAAAGACTCTTTCGAGCGCGAGGGAATCAAGATACCTTATCCCCGACAAGAGGTGCTGATGCGTCCCTTGGAGGTCGAAAAAAAGGATTTGACAAATAATTGAATTTGTGCTATATTATCAATCAAGAATTCCAGTGCTGGATTAAGGATAGGTTCATCTCGATGAGTCAAGTCCCGAATCTTCCCATCACCATTATTAGCCTTATCGTAGTAGAGCTCCTTAGCATTAAGGAGCTATTGGTGGTTGGGAGGAGTTCGGGGTAAATTAGCTACATCCATAGAAATCGCTTTTGTAAGAGCCTCCCAACCAGGAGGCTCTTTTGTTTTTAGCTCCCGTGCAACTCCATAACCCTCAGGCAGGCCAGAGTTGACTTGCCCCTCGATGTCTGCGCCGACGACTTTGCAATGATGCCTTTGCCCACGGTGCCTTAGTGCCCGTGAACGCGAAGGCATTTTGTTCATAGACCATTGGAAAGGAGACCAATAAGTGAGAAGCAAAGCGCTAAAGCAAGGTATAGAACGAGCTCCTCATCGCTCCCTCCTGCGCGCAGTAGGCTGTACTGACCGCGAGATGAGCCAGCCCTTTGTAGGTATCATCAACTCCTTCAGCGAACTCGTGCCCGGCCATACCCACCTGCATCAGATCGCCGCCGCCGCCGCAGCCGGCGTGCGCATGGCTGGCGGTACCCCCTTTGAGTGCTCCACCATCAGCATTTGCGACGGGCTGGCCATGAATCACCAGGGCATGAAGTATTCCCTGCCCAGCCGTGAGCTCATCGCCGATTCAGTGGAAACCCTGGCCCAGGCCCATGCTTTCGATGCCCTGGTTCTCATCCCCAACTGCGATAAGATCGTCCCCGCTATGCTGATGGCAGCCGCCCGACTCAACATACCTGCGCTGATAATCAGCGGCGGGCCCATGCTGGCCGGTCGTTTCGACGGCGAGTACGTAGACCTGTCCGATGTCTTCAACGCTGTGGGAGCTGTTGCCAGAGGCGAGATGAGCGAGGCAGAATTACAGCGTCTGGAGCGAGTGGCCTGCCCGGGCTGCGGTTCCTGTGCAGGCATGTTTACTGCCAATACCATGAACTGTCTGACCGAGGCCCTGGGTATGGCCTTACCAGGCAATGGTACCATCCCCGCCGTTAGCGCTCGGCGCATTTGTCTGGCCAAGGAGGCCGGCGTGAAGGTGATGGAGCTCTTGGAGAAGGACATCCGACCGCTGGATATCCTGACCCCTGCTGCTTTCAGCAATGCTTTCACCATAGACATGGCTTTGGGAGGATCCACCAACTCCGTTTTGCACTTGCTGGCAATTGCTCACGAGGCTGGCGTGGATTTCCCGCTGGCCAAGATCAATGAATTGAGCGCACGCACCCCCCATCTGTGCAAAATGAGTCCTGCCGGCAAGCATCACATCGAAGACCTGGATCGAGCAGGTGGCATCCCAGCCGTGATGAGCGAGCTGATGGCTGCTGGCCTGCTAGATGATGAAGCCTTGACGGTAACAGGTCATCGCATAGGTGAAAACCTGGCCGGCGTGAAGGTGCTCGACCCCAGCGTGATTCATCCCGTTGATGACCCATACTCGCCCACTGGCGGCTTGGCTATCCTCTTCGGCAACCTGGCTCCTGAGGGAGCAGTAGTCAAACAGGCCGCCGTCGCTCCGGAGATGCTCACCCACCGCGGGCCAGCACGAGTTTTTGACTCTGAAGAGGAAGCCACCAGGGCAATCATGGCCGGTTGCTTCGAGAAAGGCGATGTCATCGTCATCCGTTATGAAGGACCACGAGGTGGGCCGGGAATGCGGGAGATGCTAACCCCCACCTCGCTGCTCACCGGCATGGGGATGGACAGAGAGGTGGCTTTGCTTACCGATGGGCGCTTCTCCGGGGCCACTCGCGGGGCAGCCATCGGGCATATCTCACCAGAGGCAGCAGCAGGCGGGCCACTGGCCATCGTGCGAGATGGCGATCCCATTGTTATTGATATCCCTGCTCGTTCCTTGAATCTAGATTTGCCGGAAGAGGAGATCAACAATCGTCTGGCTGATTTAGAACCTTGGCAGCCCCAGGTTCACTCCGGCTACCTGAAGCGCTACGCCGAGATTGTTACCTCGGCTAACACAGGAGCGGTTTTCAAAAGCTGAAGCCACTACCCAGGTTCACATGAAAAAGGGTTTGACTGAGTTTTTGCAAGCTCCGCTGAGTTCCTGTGAGACAAAGGGACTCAGAGGAATTCGGGATTCTATCAGAGGGCTGAATAGTCATGGGCTGAAACTTCGATAAAGGAGGAGAACAATGAAAAAAGAAATCTGCTTCGTTTATGAGGGACACGGTTATCTGCGCACCCGACAGGAGCAACGCGATGCCGTCTTCCGGGCCGCGCGACGGTATCTTCCCCATGTCGTCGCCTGGGTCTCCCCCCAGGGCAACGCGCCTCTGTGGATGATCTTGCCTGTGGACATAGATCCAGGGGAATTGCTGCGATTGTCCAGACAAGAGGGGGTGATCTTCATGCCCGGCCCAATGGCTCACGATGAGCACAATACCGCCATCCTCCATTTTTCTCACCTGGAACCCAGGGAGATCGAGGAAGGCATCAAACGTCTGGGGGAGCTCATCGTGAGATACATGGACTATGCCTCGCGGGCTAATGGAGCACCTTCGTTCCATTTTATTGGGCCGTAACCAAATTCAGTAGCTCACAAAAGCTCGCAGCGGGTCGCCAGACTTGTGGAGCCAAGCCGAACCATCCGTGGCCTAACTGCTGAATCTGGCGATCCAGTAAGAGCAAATTGGGATATATTGAATTTACCAATTACCTAGCTACAGGCAGTCTCCCTGTTAAATGTTGGTGACCCGTATCCAAGGGGAGACCATCTGGCTACCGGGGAGGGAAAAATGAAGTTAACAGGAGCTGAGATCGTCTGGGAGAGTTTGGTGCGGGAGGGAGTGGAGGTGGTGTTCGGTGTTTCTGGAGGGGCGGTGATTCACCTGTATCACGCCCTGCCCGAATACCCTATCCGCCATATCCTGATGCGCCATGAGCAAGCTGCTGCTCACGCGGCCGACGGCTATGCTCGAGCCACGGGCAAGGTGGGGGTATGTATAGCCACCTCGGGGCCAGGGGCTACAAACCTGGTGACCGGACTGGCCACAGCGTACATGGATTCCTCGCCAGTAGTGGCCATTACCGGCCAGGTGCCTACCTCGATGATCGGCAAGGACGCTTTTCAGGAAGTGGATATCACGGGAATAACCTTGCCTATCACCAAGCATAATTACCTGGTGACTGAGGTGGAAGCCCTGCCGACGGTGATCAAAGAGGCGTTTCATATCGCTCGCACGGGGCGGCCAGGGCCGGTGCTGATAGACATCGCCAAGAACGTCCAGGCCGCCAGCCTGGAATACGAGTATCCGGCAGAGGTCAATCTCCCTGGCTATCGTCCCACCCTCATCGGCCATCAGCGTCAGATCAAGCAGGCCGCCCAATTGATCAACCAGGCCCAACGTCCTCTGGTCATCGCCGGCCATGGGGTGATGTTGGCTGGGGCAGAGCCCGAGCTAAGAGAACTGGTGGAGAAAGCGCAGATCCCGGTAGTCAACACCCTGCTGGGCCTCAGCACCATCCCCGAAACCCATCCCCTCTGCCTGGGAATGGCCGGCATGCACGGCGAAGCCTACGCCAACAAGACCCTGCAGGAGGCCGATTTGGTAGTTGCCCTGGGCAGCCGCTTCGACGACCGGTTGACGGGAGTTGTGGATACCTTTGCCCCCCATGCCAAGATCATCCACGTTGACATAGACCCGGCGGAGATCGGTAAGAACGTGAGGGTGGATGTGCCCATAGTCGGCGATGTCAAGAACATCTTACAGGATCTCCTGCCCCTGGTCGAACCCACCAGTCATCCCCATTGGATCAGCAAAATCAATGAATGGCGTGCGGAATCAAGCGAACGCGACATTCTGGAGCAAGAGACAGACGCTCTAATACCCCAATATGTTGTCCGCCAAATCTGGCATGCCACCAGGGGCGATGCTGTCATGGTCAGCGATGTGGGGCAGCACCAGATGTGGGAAGCCCAGTACTTCCTCCATCACAAGCCACGGGGGCTGATCTCATCCGGCGGACTGGGCACCATGGGTTTCGCCCTGCCAGCCGCCATCGGAGTTCAAATAGGACGGCCCGAGGAGATGGTATGGGTAACCGTTGGTGATGGGGGGGTCCAAATGACAATTCAGGAACTGGCCACTGTTGTCCAGGAGAACCTACCCATCAAGATAGCCATCCTGAACAACGGGTTCCTGGGCATGGTTCGCCAGTGGCAACAACTGTTCTTCGAGGGCCGATACTCGGGCACGCCTCTGCTGGGGCCCGACTTCGCCAAAGTGGCGGAGGCCTACGGTATCCCCGGCTTCACAGTGAGGGAGAAAGGCGAAGTGGTTTCTGCTATCGAACAAGCTTTGGCCATTGACGGCCCAGCCTTGATTGATTTCATCATCGAGCAAGAGGAGAACGTTTACCCAATGGTTGTCCCAGGTGGTTCCATTAGCAACATGCTGCGAAGACCACAAGCTGAACCCCAAAGCTCAAAAGGGAGAGGGTCAAAATGAGACATACGATTGTCGCTTTGATGGAAGACAAACCCGGCGTGTTGAATCGGATTTCCAGCCTGTTCCGCCGTCGCGCTTTTAACATTGAGAGTCTGACTGTAGGCCATAGTGAAACGCCCGGCATCTCTCGCATGACTATTGTCACCGAAGGGGACAGTGCAAGTATCGAGCAGGTGCAGAAGCAGCTCTACAAGCTGATAAACGTTACCAAGGTCACCGATGTGACCCACGAGCCAACGGTAATACGGGAGCTGGCCCTGATCAAGGTGGCGGCCGACAGCTCGACTCGCTCTGAGATCACTAGCCTGGTAGACATTTTCCGGGCGAAGGTGGTGGATGTGGCTCCCGACTCATTGATGATCGAGATCACCGGTACAGAAGACAAGGTGGATTCCCTAGTGAACCTACTGCGCCCTTTTGGTATTCGGGAGATGGTACGCACCGGCCGGGTGGCCATGGTACGGGGCAATAATAAGCAGCGAAGTAATGGGGTAAAGAGGCAGTAAGGCAAACGAAGCAATGAGCTACAAGAACTCATTGCTTGTTTCTAAAAAATATCAAAGAGGAGAACATCATGGCTAACATCTACTACGACAACGATGCAGATCTCACCTTACTGAATGGCAAGAAGATTGCCATCATCGGCTACGGAAGCCAGGGCCATGCCCACGCACTCAATTTAAAAGATAGCGGTTGTGACGTAGTGGTGGGGTTGCGCGAAGGGAGCAAATCACGCTCCAAAGCTGAAGAGGCCGGACTAACTGCGCTCTCCGTGGCAGAGGCTTCCGCAGCAGCCGATATCATCATGATCCTGGTCCCGGATCCGGTTCAGCCTGATCTTTACAAGCAAGATATCGCCCCCCACTTGTCACCGGGAAAGACCCTTATGTTCGCCCATGGCTTCAACATCCGCTTCTATCAAATCGTGCCACCACCTGACGTGGACGTAAGCATGATCGCTCCCAAAGCGCCAGGGCATCGCATGAGGGAAGTCTATGTCGAGGGTGGCGGCGTGCCAGCCTTGCTGGCTGTACACCAGGATGCCTCCGGCCAAGCCAAGGAGACCGCCCTGGCCTATGCCAAGGGTCTGGGCTGCACCCGGGCAGGGGTCATCGAGACAACCTTCGCTGAGGAGACAGAGACGGACCTGTTCGGAGAACAGGCAGTGTTGTGCGGCGGTGTCTCGGCTCTCATCAAGGCGGGCTTTGAAACTCTGGTAGAGGCCGGCTATCAGCCGGAGATCGCCTATTTCGAGTGCCTGCACGAACTAAAACTCATTGTGGACCTGATTCAGCAAGGAGGGCTGAGCTACATGCGCTACTCCGTCAGCGATACGGCGGAGCACGGTGACTACACCGGCGGCCCGCGCATCATCACCGAAGCCACCCGCGCTGAGATGCGCCGGATGCTGCGCGAGATCCAGGACGGCACCTATGCCCGCTCCTGGATCTTGGAGAACCAGGCTGGACGCCCTTTCTTCAACACCATGCGCCGCCGGGAGCAAGAACATCCTATCGAACAGGTAGGTAAGAAATTGCGGGCCATGATGCCATGGCTCAAGGCTAAATGACACGTGATACGAAACACGTTGCGCATTACGTAACCGCTTGAGGAGGAGTGCTGTTACCAATGGACAGGGTAATGATCTTCGACACCACTCTGCGCGATGGAGAGCAGTCGCCCGGTGCGGCTCTCAATGTGGATGAGAAGCTGGAGATTGCTCATCTGCTGGAGGATATGGGGGTAGACATCATCGAGGCTGGCTTTCCTATCTCCTCGCCGGGCGACTTCAAGGCTGTACAGCGTATCTCCAGGGAAATCCGTAATTGTATCATCTGCGGCCTGACCCGGGCCAACAGGGAGGACATTGATGTGGCTGCCGAAGCGTTACAAGGAGCGGCGCGGCCTCGCATCCACACCGGCCTGGGTGTGTCCGACATTCACATCAAATACAAGCTGCGGACAACGCGAGAGAAAGCGCTGGAGCA
>CAZRSI010000002.1:1556-18276 GCA_964602575.1 uncultured Anaerolineae bacterium | reverse complement strand
AACTCGCTGATAGGCGTTGCCAACGGCGCTCGCCAAGTGGAGTGCACCATCAACGGCATCGGCGAGCGAGCTGGCAACGCTTCGCTAGAGGAAGTGGTGATGGCCCTGAAGACTCGGCGTGATGTGTTTAACGTCACCACCGATGTCAACACCCGTCTGCTCTATCCTGCCAGTCGCCTGGTGAGCAGTCTGACTGGCATCATAGTCCAGCCCAACAAGGCTATCGTGGGAGACAATGCCTTCGCCCACTCATCTGGCATTCACCAAGATGGCGTGCTTAAGGAGCGTACCACCTACGAAATCATTAACCCACGGGATGTGGGCGTGCCCGACTCGGAGATCGTCCTCTCTGCCCGCTCAGGACGACACGGCCTGCGCCACCGGCTAGAGGAACTGGGCTATACATTGGATGAGGAAGAGTTCGAGAAAGTTTACCAGCGCTTCCTGAAGGTGGCCGACAAGAAAAAGACAGTGGATACCCGCGATTTGGAGGCCATCGTGGCCGACGAGGTGCAGATGTTCTTCGAGGAGACCTACAAACTGGAACACGTCCAGGTCTCCTGTGGCGACCACAGCATTCCTACCGCTACCGTCCGTATCCGGGGGCCCGACGGCCAGGTCTACTGCGATGCTGACCACGGCACCGGGCCAGTGGACGCTGTCTACCGTGCCATCAATCGCGTTATCGGTGAATCCAATGAGCTCATCGAGTTCTCCATCCAGGCGGTCACCGAGGGTATTGACGCCGTGGGACGGGTCACCATTCGCATCGAGGCCGAGGATCCCGTCAGCGAGAACGGCGTCGAGCGGCGCGTCTTCAGCGGTCACGGGGCGGATACCGACATCGTGGTGGCCAGCGCCAAAGCCTATATGTTTGCCCTCAATCGGTTGCTGGCCGCTCGGCGTGAGGCTACACCTCAAGGGCAACGGCGATGACCATTGTTGCTTTCCAGGGAGAAGACGGGGCTTATTCGCAGGAAGCTGCTCGCCAGTTCTTTGGCACCCAGGTAGAGACTCTTCCATGTCGCTCATTTGAAGATGTTTTCCGGGCTGTAGAAGGAGGAGCGGCCGATTATGGCATCTTGCCCATAGAGAACTCGATGGCTGGTTCGATAAACAAGGCCTACGACCTGTTATTGGACTACGACCTTAAGATCTGGGGGGAAGTGTTGTTACGGATACGCCATTGCCTGTTAGCCAACCCTGGTGCCAAATTGGAGGACATCCGGCAGGTGCACTCTCATCCTCAGGCTCTAGCCCAGTGTGAGCGGTTTCTCCTGGAGCATGGTATGGAGGCCATTCCTGCTTATGATACAGCCGGCAGCGCCAAGGAGTTGGCTGCCTCGCCCCAAGAGGGTGTGGCGGCCATCGCCAGCGAATTGGCTGCCCAGGTCTACGGCTTGGAGATTCTGGCTGCCAACATCGAAGACTCGCCAAACAACTACACGCGCTTCTTCGTCCTCAGTCAGGACGACCCACCAAAAGGAGAACGCAACAAGACCTCATTGGTCTTCTCCACCCGGCACGTTCCTGGAGCCCTCCATGCTTGCCTGGGGGAATTTGCTGAACAAGGGATCAACCTCACAAAACTGGAATCGCGCCCCCGCCGTGACAAACCCTGGCACTACGTGTTCTACCTGGACTTCGAGGGACATTGGCAAGATCCAGAATGCGAAAAGGCTCTCCTGAGCCTATTGCGCAAAGCCTCTTTTGTCAAAATCCTTGGCTCCTATCCTGCAGCAAGTCAAGAGTAAGGCGATTCAGGGAACCCCTCAAGTCGCCGATTTGACACAGATCAGCAAGCGCGGTATAATCTGTGCCAGCTCTATTCAACGGAGAACACCTCCGGGGTGCTATCCCTTTGCAATGATGCCTTTGCGCTGATTGCTTATCCTTGTGTTTCCGCGCAAAGGCATTTTACTTAGTGCCTATCCGGAAAATGCTAAAGCGGGGCATCCTCGCCCCCCCGACGGCGAGGACGCCGTTGAGTAGCTTGGTTTTTCGGATAGGCGCTTAGTACAAAGCGGTACGGCCTGAAGGTGCTCAAATCAACAAGCAGGAAAGGAGCGAGGCAAATGCCCACAAAAGAGGAAATCAAAGAAATTGTAAAGCGGGAAGGAGTTAAATTTATTAGTCTGCAGTTCACTGATATAGTGGGACTGGTGAAAAATGTAACCATACCTGCGAGGGGGCTTGACGTGGCCCTCGATCACGGAATCTGGTTCGACGGCTCGTCAGTCGAAGGCTTTGCCCGCATCGCTGAAAGTGACATGTATTTAGCTCCAGACCCGGATACTTTTGCCATCATCCCTTGGGGGCCAGAGGAATACAAAACCGCCCGCATGATCTGCGGAGTCTTCACCCCGGACCAGGAGCCTTTTGTCGGTGACCCGCGCTATGTACTAGCCAAGGTCATGAAAGAGGCAGAGGACATGGGATTCATCTACAACACCGGGCCGGAGCTGGAATTCTTTCTGTTCAAGAGAGATGAGAACGGAGCTATCATTCCACCCCAACCCCACGATGCAGGCGGCTATTTCGACCTGTCCGCAGATCAAGGCATCGAAATACGCGACCAAATGTCTTTGGCTCTGGCCGCTTTCGGCATAAAGGTTGAAACCAGCCACCACGAGGTGGCCATTGGGCAGCATGAGATAGACTTCAAGTACTCCGATGCCCTGCGCACCGCTGACAATGCCGTTACCTTCCGTATCGTACTCAAAGCCATTGCTCAACAAAACGGTCTGTATGCTACCTTCATGCCCAAGCCCATCGTGGGCATCAACGGCTCGGGGATGCACACTCACCAGAGCCTGATCTACAAGGACACCGGCCAGAATGCCTTCGCCGACCCAGACGATGAGTACGGCCTTTCGGAACTGGCCAAGCATTTCCTCGCCGGGCAGATAGCGCATGCTCGTGGCATGTGTGCTGTGATCGCTCCTTTGGTAAACTCCTACAAACGCCTGGTGCCAGGTTATGAGGCACCTGTCTACATCAGCTGGGCTCGCATCAACCGCTCAGCTCTGATCCGGGTGCCCCAGGTCAGCCCTGGGCGATTGGAGGCCACCCGGCTGGAGTTTCGGTCCCCTGATCCATCCTGTAACCCCTATCTGGCCTTCGCGGTCATGCTCAAGGCCGGACTGGACGGTATCAAGCGCAAGTTATCTCCGCCCGAACCAGTGGAGGAGGATGTCTACCATCTAGACGAGAATGGTAGGCGAGCACGCCAACTGCTGACCCTGCCGGGCTCATTGGCGGAGGCTCTGGACGAACTGGAGAAGGACGAGGTGGTAAAAGAGGCCTTAGGGCCTCACATTTACGAACGGTTCATAGAGGCCAAAAGACGGGAGTGGGATGAGTACCGCATCCAGGTTACTTCCTGGGAACTGAAGCGATACCTTCCGGTCTTTTAACCTTCAGGGAAACTGCGGAATCGCAGCTCGTGTGTCCTCAAGAAAGGCAGATAGTGCTATGGGCATGACCATGGCTGAGAAGATACTGGCAACCCACGCGGGCGTGGAATTCGTGAAGCCAGGCCAATTCGTTGATGTCAAAGTAGACGTGGTTCTGGCTAACGATATCACCGCGCCTATCGCCATTCGGGAGTTCGAGCGCATTGGCGTGGAGAATGTCTTTGATCGAGACAGGGTGATCCTTATCCCCGACCACTTTACCCCCAACAAAGACATCAAATCGGCAACCCAATGTAAGCTCCTGCGCGATTTCGCCCGGCGCCAGAACCTGACCCACTACTTCGAGGTGGGCCGCATGGGCATCGAGCACGTTTTGCTTCCGGAACAAGGGCTGGTTCTGCCTGGCGATGTGGTGGTGGGGGCGGATTCCCACACCTGCACTTATGGCGCTCTGGGGGCCTTCGCCACCGGCATGGGCTCCACCGACATCGCTGTGGCTATGGCCACCGGCAAGATATGGATGAAGGTGCCGGAAACCATCAAATTCGTCTACAGCGGAAAACGGCAAGAGTGGGTGGGCGGCAAGGACTTCATCCTGCACACCATCGGGCTCATTGGCGTGGATGGCGCGCTTTACCAAGCCATGGAATTCACCGGTGAGGCGGTGAGCGCACTCTCCATGGATGGCCGCTTTACCATGGCCAATATGGCTGTCGAAGCCGGGGCTAAGGCTGGTCTGTTCCCCTTCGACGACAAAACTCGCTCCTATGTTGAGCATCGAGGCCAGAGACCCTACACCGTTTACCAGAGCGATCCCGATGCTTGCTACTCCAATGTCATCGAGATAGACGTCTCTAACCTGGAACCCCAGGTAGCCTTCCCTCACCTCCCCAGCAATGTGCGGCCTCTGAGCGAGGTCGGCGATATACCCATTGACCAGGTAGTCATCGGTTCCTGCACCAATGGTAGGCTAGGGGACCTGCAAGTCGCTGCTCAGGTGCTGAGGGGACGGAAGGTGCACCCCCACGTTCGCTGCATTATCATCCCCGGCACGCAAGGCATCTATCTGGAGGCTGTGCGCCAGGGCCTGGTGGAGACTTTCATTGAAGCCGGGGCAGTGGTGAGCACGCCTACCTGTGGGCCCTGCCTCGGCGGGCACATGGGGGTGCTGGCTGCTGGCGAGCGCTGTGTCGCCACCACCAACCGCAACTTCCGGGGGCGCATGGGTCACCCAGAGAGCGAGGTGTACCTGGCCAACCCAGCAGTGGCGGCAGCCAGCGCTGTGCTGAGGCGGATTGGTGGCCCGGCGGAGTTATGAGTAGGTGCAACGCACTTTTTGAAGTGCGTCGCACCTCCTTGATCGCCGAAGGTCTCTGACCGAGGCGAAAAGGGCTCGGTCAGGAGACCTTCGCCCATCGTGCTGTCCAACATCCAATTGAGGAAATCCCATGAAGTTAACCGGCAAAGTTTGGAAATACGGCGCAAATGTAGACACCGACGTGATTATTCCTGCCCGCTATCTGAACATTTCGACCCCAGAAGAATTAGCTCTTCACTGCATGGAAGACATTGACCCAGAATTCGCCCAGAAAGTACAACCGGGCGACATCATCGTGGCCGCTACCAACTTTGGCTGCGGCTCGTCACGGGAACACGCACCCCTGGCCATCAAGGCAGCCGGGGTCAGTTGCGTCATCGCTAAATCCTTTGCCCGCATCTTCTACCGCAACGCCATCAATATCGGCCTGCCCATCCTAGAATGCCCGGCCGCGGTGGATGGCACCGAAGCGGGACACACCCTGGAGGTGGAGCTGGAGACGGGGAGAATCCGCAACCTAGATACCGGGCAAACTTTTCAAAGCCTGCCGTTTCCCGATTTCATGATGGGGATCATCCAGGCCGGCGGGCTGATAGAATACACACGAAAGAAAATGGGAGGATAGTTATGCAAGCCAAGATCGCTGTGTTGCCAGGAGACGGCATCGGGCCCGAGGTGATGGCCGAGGCGGTGAAGGTGCTGGAACGAGTGGCAGAGGTTTACGGGCACATGTTCACTTTCCAAGAAGGTCTCATCGGTGGAGTGGCCATAGAGAAAACCGGCAGCCCCCTGCCGGACGAAGTGTTAACTATGTGCAAGGCCAGTGATGCGGTCCTCTTGGCCGCAGTTGGCGACCCTAAATATGACGATCCAACTCTAAAAGTGCGTCCTGAGCAGGGATTGTTGGCCCTACGCAAGGGATTGGAAGTCTTCGCCAACCTGAGGCCCGTCAAGCTGTACAGGGAATTGCTCCATGCCTCGACCATCAAGCCTGAGGTCATCGCCCAGGTGGACCTGCTGGTGGTGCGCGAACTCACAGGCGGCATCTACTTCGGCCAGCGAGGCCGCAAGAGGGTGAACGGCACAGAGGCAGCTTACGATTCCATGCTCTACACCGTTCCGGAGGTCGAACGGGTGGTGCGCCTGGCCTTTGAGCTGGCACGCCAGCGGCGCAAAAAGGTGACCTCGGTGGACAAGGCCAACGTGCTGGAAAGCTCCCGCCTGTGGCGCGAGACGGCCGAGCGCGTGGCCAGCGAGTATCCCGACGTAGAGTTCGAGAGCATGTACGTGGACATCGCCGCTATGCGTCTGGTGCGCTACCCCAGCGTATTTGACGTGGTGGTCACCGGCAACATGTTCGGCGATATCCTCACCGATGAAGCAGCAATGATTGCTGGCTCGATAGGCATGTTGCCCTCCGCGGCGTTGGGCAAGGGCAAGCTCGGTCTCTATGAGCCCATCCATGGCTCAGCGCCCAAGTACGCGGGACTGAACGTGGCCAATCCCATCGCCACCATTCTCAGCGCCGCCATGTTGCTGCGCCACTCGCTGGGGCTCGAAGAGGAAGCTGCCGCCGTGGAGACGGCAGTGGGCACCGTGCTGAAACGGGGCTACCGCACCAGAGACATCGCCGAGGAGGGATCACAGGTCGTCGGCACCCGGGAGATGGGAGATTTGATCGCCAATCAAATCTAACAAATACCGCTACAGATATTTTTTCGAGGAAGCGAGTTCTCCTATGGCTATTCAACTCTACGACACCACCTTACGAGATGGCACGCAGCGAGAGGGCATTTCCCTCTCGGCGAATGACAAGATCAAGATCGCCCGCAAGTTGGATGAGTTGGGTGTTCACTACATCGAAGGGGGGTGGCCCGGTTCTAACCCGAAAGATGCAGAGTTTTTTACCCTGGTCAAGGAGATACCGTTCGAGCAAGCTGTCATTACTGCCTTTGGCAGCACGCGGCGGGCTGATACGCCGGTCGAGGAGGATGCCAACATCAGGGCTCTGCTGGAAGCGGAAACCCGTGCAGTGGCTATCGTCGGCAAGAGCTGGGACCTGCACGTGACCCAGGTGCTCGGCACGACGCTGGAGGAGAACCTCAGAATGATCGCCGACAGCGTGAGCTATCTTAAGGACCGGGGACGGGAGGTCATCTACGATGCCGAGCATTTCTTCGACGGCTACAAAGCAGACCCAGTTTACGCCCTGCGCACCCTCCAGGTGGCAGAGGAGGCCGGAGCTGCCTGTCTTGTCCTCTGCGATACCAATGGTGGCACCCTGCCCTCTGAGCTCACCGCCATCATCGAGGAGGTGAAGAAAGCCACCTCTGCCCCCCTGGGCATCCACGCCCACAACGACAGCGAACTGGCCGTGGCCAACTCCTTGGCCGCCGTGCAGGCTGGCGTCGTTCACGTGCAAGGCACCATCAACGGCTACGGCGAGCGCTGCGGCAATGCCAACCTCTGTTCCATCATCCCCAATCTGAAACTCAAACTGGGGTACGATTGCATCAGCGACGAGCAACTGCGCCTATTGACCAGTGTCTCCCGCTACGTCAGCGAGGTGGCGAACCTGGCTCACGATGCCCATCTGCCCTATGTGGGCCAAAGCGCCTTCGCCCACAAGGGCGGCATACACGTCGATGCCCTGCTCAAGTGCAAAGAGAGCTATCAGCACATTGACCCAGCCCTGGTGGGCAACCGTAAACGGGTGGTGGTTTCGGAACTTTCCGGCAAGAGCAATATAGCTTACAAAATCAAGGAGTTCGGCCTGCAGCCATCCCTTGATCAAGACCAACTCCGTGAGATCTTGCAGCGGATTAAGAACCTGGAAAAGCAAGGATTCCAGTTTGAGGGAGCCGAAGGGTCGTTGGAATTGCTCATTCGCCGGGCTCAGCCAGGCTACAAGCCGCCTTTCGAGTTGATTGATTTCCACGTGTTGGTGGAGAACCGTCAGGGCCGGGGGATGCTGGCCGAGGCAGCCGTTAAGGTGCGGGTAGGCGATGAGATCATGCATACCGCTGCAGAGGGAAATGGCCCGGTGAACGCTTTGGACCTGGCCTTGCGCAAGGCTCTGTTGCCTTTCTACCCCCAGTTGGCCAAAATCCACCTCACCGACTATAAGGTACGCATTCTGGACAGCGAGGCAGGCACGGAGGCTCAGGTTCGAGTGCTCATTGATTCGGCCTGCGGTCCTCGTACCTGGAGCACCGTAGGCTCTTCCACCAACATTATCGAAGCCAGTTGGCAGGCCTTGGCCGACAGCCTGGAGTACGGCCTGCTCAACGGACTCGGAACATAATCTCCACTTCGAGTCAGTTACTTTGACTTTCTCCCCTTCCTCTGCTATACTTACCTCAGTGGTGAAAACAGCCCTCTGGGTGTCGAACCAAGTCTTCCCAATTGACTTTAGCCAGGCAATAAAAGAAGGCTGTGATTCTCGCCACTTGATTGTAATTGGACGCAGATTAACGCAGATAAACACCGATTCTCGTATCCGCGGTAATCTGCGTAAATCTGCGTCCTGTTGTATGGCTACGGTGGCCGAATGGACTATGATTAAGGAAAGAGGTGAACATGCGAGAACGAGTTGAGACGGCCCTGCGCAGGGCACGGGCTGACTATATTGAGGTGCACATTGAAGAAAGTGAGCACACCCGCATCCGCTACCGGGGCCGCGAGCTGGAGGAGATCGGGCGTACCACCCATCGCGGTGGGAATGTGCGCGCCTTGGTCAAAGGCGGCTGGGGCTTTGTCTCCTTCAACGATCTGGAGAAGCTCGAGGCCAGTGTGGACCTGGCGGTGCGCCAGGCCCGCCTGGTAGGCCAGGGGACCAGCCAACTGGCCGAGGTAGAGCCGGTGGTGGACCATGTGCCCTTCGAGTTCGTGCGCGATCCACGTCAGGTGCCACTGGCGGAGAAGAAACGCCTGCTGGACCACTACAACGATCTGCTGTGGAGTGCTTCCCCCGCTGTCCAGACCACCCAAATTGCCTATCACGATACTTTCCGTCGCTTGATCTTCGCCAACTCCGAAGGTGCCTATATCGAGCAGGAGCGGGGTGACATTGGAGCCATATTCCTGACCGTAGCCCGCAAGAACGGCGCTGTGCAGCAGGCCTATCTCAGCCGCGGCAACCCCAACGACTATGGCTTTCTCCTCGACCTGGATGAGGAAATCGTGGCTGTCACCAAGCGGGCCGAGGCACTGCTGAGCGCCCCCCAGGTGAAGGGCGGCATCTACACCGTCATCGCCGATCCCAAGCTGGCCGGCATCTTCGTCCACGAGGCCTTTGGCCACCTTTCAGAGTCCGATTTCGTGTACGAGAACGAGCGACTGAGGGAGGTGCTGGTGCTGGGAAGGCGCTTTGGCGGTGAGCATCTCAACATCGTGGACAGTGCAACCCTACCCAATTTGCGCGGTTCTTACAAATATGACGACGAAGGTACACCAGCCTCCAAGACCTATCTCGTCAAGGAGGGGATATTGGTTGGGCGGCTTCATTCGCGGGAGACAGCGGCCAAAATGGGTGAGCCTGTCACCGGAAACGCCCGCGCCATCTCGTATCGCTTTCCGCCCATCGTTCGCATGACCAATACCTACATCGAGCCCGGTCAGGTCTCTTTCGAGGAGATGATCGGCGACATTAAAGAGGGCATCTACGCCAAGGCATCGTTCGGCGGGGAGACCGCAATGGAGATGTTCACTTTCTCGGCTGCGGAGGCCTACATGATCCGCAACGGTCAGGTGGCGGAGATGGTGCGCGGCGTGAATCTCTCGGGCAATGTGTTCGATACCCTGGCCAACATCGAGGCCGTAGGCAATGACTTGGAGATGTATCAGAGTAGTCAAGGGTGCGGCAAGGGAGAGCAGGCTCCGTTGCCGGTTTCCACCGGCAGCCCTCACATCCGCATCCGCAACGTGGTCATCGGGGGAGATTAACATGGATGCTTTCTTGGACAGTGTGCTAGAACGAGCTCTCAGGCGAGCAGAGGCAGCGGAGGTGTTCGCTGTCAGCAGCGAGGAGACGCCAGTACATTTTGAGGCCAACCGACTGAAGTCGGTGCAGACACGGGAGACCCGTGGGGTGGCGCTGCGGGTGATCCAGGACGGGCGCGTTGGATTTGCCAGTACCACTCGCCTGGACGAGCCGCAAGACCTGGTGGACTCGGCCTTGGAGGTAACGCCCTTTGGCGCCGAGGCCAAGTTCGAGTTTCCATCGGTGCGAGAATATGCCGATCTGGTGACCTATGATCCCACCGTTGCCGAGTTGCCGGTGGAAAAGATGGTGGGCGCAGGGCGAGCCATGATAGCGCAGGTGCGCGAGCACAACCCCGACATCCTGGTCGAGGCCAAACTGAGCCGCCAGGTGATGACGGTTGTAATTCGCAATTCAGCGGGCGGAGGGGGCACTTATCAGTATACCGTATTCTCTGCTATCCTATCTGCCAATCTGGTGCGTGGCACCGACATCCTGGATGTATATGAATGGGCAGAGACCAATCAGGGGTTGGTGGATTTCGACGCTCTGGTGGGAACGGTAGTGGAAAAGGTGCGGCTGGCGGAGCGAAATGTACCCATCGCCTCAGGACAGATTCCCGTGATTTTCACTCCGAAAGCCTTTGCCATGACTATGTTGGAATCGTTACACCTGGGCTTCAATGGCAAGATGGTGCTGGAGGGTGCATCTCCGCTGGCAGGCAAGCTAGGCGAACAAATGTTCGATTCCCGCCTATATCTCTGGGACGACGGCCAGGTGGCGGAATCCACTGCCAGTGCACCGTTTGACGATGAGGGTGTACCCACTCGGCGCACCCTCCTCATTGGCCAGGGCAAGGTGCAGAGCTTCCTTTATGACCTGCAGACGGCAGGCAAAGCTGGCACTCAGAGCACCGGCAATGCCACTCGTTCACTAAGCTCGCCACCCAGTCCTGGCACCCACGCCTGGTTGATCGAGCCTGGCGATGCTAGTCTGGCTGAGATGCTGAGTGGGATCAACGAGGGGTTGCTGGTGGATCAGACCATGGGCGCCTGGGCGGGCAATGTCATCGGTGGCGAGTTCTCCGGAAACGTACATCTAGGGTACAAGATCGAAAAGGGCGAGTTGGTGGGTCGGGTAAAAGATACCATGGTCACCGGCAATGTGTACATCGCCCTCAAGGACGGCCTTGAGGCCATTGGCGATACCGCGTATTGGGTGGGTGGTTCGCTTCGCGTGCCCCACCTGATGTTCAAATCGCTGGGGGTGGCCAGTAAGTAGGACAAGTCCTGCGTTCAAAGTTCAAACTTGGGGCTGATCAGTGAAAGTCATACTTACCCACGAGAACACCGACTTCGACGCCCTGGCATCGCTGCTGGGAGCGTGGAAGCTATATCCCGACGCCAAACCGGTTCTACCTCGGCGGCTCAACCGCAACCTGCGCCACTTTCTGGCTCTCTACTGCGACGAGTTGCCCTTTGTGGAGGCCGATGAGCTACCCCGGCACCGAATCGAAGAGGTTATCCTGGTGGATACCCAGTCTCTTCCCAGGTTGAAGGGCATGAGCTCGCGGACCAAGGTGCACATCATTGACCACCATGCTCTGGCCAGGGAACTGGAACCGGGTATGAGTTATACGGGGGAGGAGATCGGAGCCACCACCACTTTGCTGGTTGAGCAGATCAGTGCGGCTCGCTTGCGTCTTTCGCCCATCGAGGCCACCCTGCTCCTGCTGGGCATCTACGAGGACACAGGCTCCCTGTCGTACCCCACCACCACCCCCAGGGATGTACGTTGCGCAGCCTGGTTGCTGGAGCAAGGGGCCAGGCTGGAAGTGGTAAACAAGTTTCTGCACCACTCGCTCTCGGACGAACAGCGCCAGCTCTATGATCAGCTCTTGGAGAACAGCCAGATCTATGAGTTCGATGGCCAGCCGGTGGTTATCGCCACCGCCAGCGTGAAAGGCTATGTGGAGGAGATCTCCACCCTGGCCCACAAGCTACGCGATCTCTTCGACCCAGTAGCGCTCTTCGTTCTGGTGGAGCAGGACGAGCGCATCCAATTAGTGGCTCGCTCCTCTGGCGAGGCCATTGACGTCGCCGAGATAGCGGCCCACTTCGATGGCGGAGGGCACAGGCAGGCCGCCGCAGCCGTGATCCGAGATCGGACTCTGGCCGAGGTTCAGACCAGGCTCTTGGAGCTTCTGGAGACCCGCATCCAGCCAGCAGTGACCGTGGGGCAGATCATGTCCTATGGCGTGGTTCACACCCTTCCGCCCGGCACAACGGTAGCTGAGGCAGCGGAGATAATGCGACGCTACGGCCACGAGGGTTTCCCTGTGGTAAAGGACGGGCGGATCGTGGGTATGCTAACCCGGGGCCAGATTGACAAGGCGGCACACCTTGGTTTTGCCAATGCCACCATTGACTTGTACATGCACAAAGGCGAAGTTAGCGTGTCTCCTAACGACTCGGTACAAAAGCTGCAGGATGTGATGATGGAACACGGCCTGGGGCAGATACCCGTGGTGGAAGATGGCGAGATTATTGGCATTGTCACCCGCACGGACCTGATCAAGCTCTGGAGCGCCCCCCCTCAGCGCGCCCGCCGGGCGGAAATCGCCCAAATGATCGAGGATGCCTTGCCTGCCCCTCTCCTGGAACTGATCCGGGAAGCCAGCCAAACGGCAGCCGAGATGGGCTATTCCCTCTATGTGGTGGGGGGCTTTGTGCGTGATCTTTTGTTGGGAACGCCGACTCTCGACCTGGATTTGGTGGTGGAAGGAAATGCCATCGCTCTGGCCAAGCGCTTGCAGAAGAAAGTCGGCGGGCGAGTGACGAGCCATACCCGGTTCGGCACGGCTAAGCTCATCCTGGACAAGGGGACTTATCCGATCCCCTCTTTGGACTTCGTCACTGCGCGCACGGAGTTCTACGAGCATCCCACTGCTCTGCCTCAGGTGGAGCGCAGTTCCATCAAGCTAGACCTACACCGTCGCGATTTCACCATCAACACTCTGGCCATTTGCCTCGATCCAGACCGCTATGGCGAGCTTCTGGATTTCTACGGGGGCGAGCAGGACCTGAAAAAAGGTTTGATTCGAGTGCTGCACAGCCTCAGTTTTGTGGAGGATCCGACCAGGATGCTCAGAGCTGTGCGCCTGGAGCAGCGGTTAGGTTTTCGCATCGAGGAGCGTACCGAGGAACTCATCGGCAATGCCCTGGACCTGCTTGACCGGGTTACAGGAGACCGCATCCGCCACGAGCTCTATCTGATCCTAAAGGAGGAAAGGCCAGAGGCGGCCCTGGGGCGTTTGGATGAGCTGGGGATTCTGAGGCAGATATACCCTGGCCTCAAGTGCGACGATTGGTTAAAGGAGAGGTTCCAGAGGTTGCGGGAATCCTTGGAAGCAGGTAACTGGGAACTGGCTACCGATGGTCAACTACCCGAGATCAGCGCTTTGTACCTGGCCTTGATGGCATATCGCTTTAGCAGGCGGGACTTGGAAAAGCTGGTCAAAAGGCTGAAGGTTTCCAGTGACGACGCTGCCCTGTTACATCAGGTCAATAGATTGCTGTTTTCCACCGGAGAACTAGTAAAGGCTCAGCGACCCAGTGAGATCTACCACCTGTTGAAATACTACTCGCAGCCGGCTATTTTCGTGATGTGGGTAGCCAGCGATTCTGGGCCAGTGCGGGAGCGACTAGAGTTGTACCATCGAAAACTGCGCTTCGTGGAGCCCGAAGTAGACGGAGAATATCTCAAGGCCATGGGCCTCAAGCCCGGTCCCTTGTTTGGCCGCATCCTGTCCGCCCTCCGCGATGCCCGCCTCGATGGGGAGGTGACCAGCCTGGAGGAGGAGAGAGCGTTTGTCGAGAAGCTGTTGGCCAAGGAAGAAACAAATCGTTTTTGACATCTGGCGAATCCTGTTTTACAATATAGAAGCGGTGGCTCTGCGGAGAGGAAAGATGAAATAGGCCACGCCGACGGCCACGAACTGGATGTGCTCATCGGCGCTCGCACCATGGTCTCGACCCCAGAACAGGGGAACTGGATTTGGAAGGACGACGACGGGAATTCACCGAGTTCTAGGGTATGTGTGGATGTGTGTCAATGAAACGCTCAGATGTTTCGGCTACACCCAATACAGAGGTAACAGATAAACGCAAGGAACAGGCTTTGCAGGCAGCAGAAGCATGCATCCGACTGCTGAAGGAGCGCTTTGGGGCGCGACGGGTGATCCTCTTCGGCTCTGTAGCTGGGCAAGGGCCCTGGCACGGGCGGTCGGACATTGACCTGGCGGTGGAGGGCTTGGCCCCCGAGGACTTTTTCCCTGCTTATTCAGCTTGCTGCGATCTGTTGCCCCGAGGGCTGGAATTAGACCTGGTGCCGCTGGAAGACGCTTATCCGGAGATGCGAGCCCGCATCCTGGGGGAGGTGGAAATGCCCGATGATCCTGTCTTGGCAGTAAGGGCCCTGGTGGAAGACGAACTAGTCGCCTTGGAACGGGTAGCGCAGGAAATGGAAGATCTGCTAGCCCAGTGTGCGCAACCACCAATACCAATCGAACTGCGGGCGATGGGAAGTATACTGCACGACTTTTACAATGGTGTGGAGCGCATTTTCGAGCGCATCGCCATTGGCTTGGGAGAGGGCCTCCCCCGAGGAGAGTATTGGCATGTTGACCTGTTGAATCAGATGGCCGAGGAGCGAGCGGGAGTGCGACCGGCGGTGATTGATGAGCCACTGCACGCTCGGCTTAGAGAGTATCTGCGCTTTCGACACTTCTTCCGCCATGCCTATGGCTATACCTTGTTATGGAACAAGATGCGGTGGAAGGCCGAGAACATGTCAGATACATTGAAGATGTTACGCGACCAGCTGGACGGCTTCTTCGAAACCATCATCGAGCAACCAGAGGATTAAGGAGGAACTGATGAAAGAATACCGAACTGAACAGCTCAGGAATGTGGTTCTGTTATCCCACGGTAGTGCAGGGAAGACCTCCCTGGCGGAAGCCCTGCTCTTTAACACCGGAGCCATAAACCGCCTGGGCAAAGTGGATGAGGGGACAACGGTCTCTGATTACGATGAAGAGGAGATCCGACGACACATCTCGCTCAGCACTTCCATCTTACCTTGTGAATGGAATGGCCACAAGATCAACATCCTCGATACCCCTGGCTATCTGGACTTCGTAGGAGAGGTCAAGGGGGCCGTTAGGGTGGCCGATGGGGCGGTGATTCTTCTCGATGCCGCCTCGGGTGTGGAGGTGGGTACAGACCTCATGTGGAACTATGCCGATGAACAGAACCTGCCTCGCCTGGTTTTCATCAACAAGATGGACCGGGACAACGCCAGCTTCCAGCGCTGCCTGGAGGCTCTGAAAGAGAAATTCGAGGCTACCTTCATCCCCATCCAGTTGCCTATCGGCAGCCAGGCGGATTTCGAGGGTGTGGTGGACCTGATCACTATGAAAGCTTATCGCGGATCCCAGGCCGAGGAGGGAGAAATTCCCGCGTCGCTGCAGGATGAAGTAGAGAACTATCGCCTCCAGTTGATCGAGGTGGCAGCCGAGAGCGAAGATGAGTTGATTGTGAAATATCTGGAGGGGGAAGAGCTTACCGAAGAGGAGATTCGACGGGGCCTGAAGGCCAGGACCGCCGATGGCAGTGTAGTGCCTGTGCTCTGCGGCTCGGCCACCGCTAACATTGGTGCTCAATTGCTCTTGCAAGCGATCGTGGAGTACCTGCCCTCTCCTGCCGATGCTGGTGCGATAGTGGGCAAGAATCCGGCCACGGGCGAGGAAGAGTCCCTGGATCCCAACGAGCAGGCACCGCTGGCCGCCTTGGTATTCAAGACCTTGGCTGACCCGTATGTCGGCAAACTCACCTACTTTAGGGTCTACTCCGGATTAATGGAATCCGACTCGCGGGTTTTCAACTCCAGGAGTGGTCAGGAGGAAAGGATCGGGCAACTCTACATCTTGCGTGGCAAAACCCAAATCCCTGTAGACAGAATCTGCACGGGTGACATCGGAGCCGTGGCCAAGCTGTCCAACACCTCCACAGGCGATACCCTGTGCGATAAGGGGCATCCCATTGTCCTCCCCCCGCCTGTCTTCCCCAAGCCCGTTTTCTCGGTAGCCGTTCATCCCAAGACCAAGGCCGACCTGGACAAAATGAGCACCACCCTGGCCCGTCTGGTGGAAGAGGATCCTACTTTGCGGGTGGAGCGAGAGCCCTCTACCGGGGAAACAATCCTATCGGGGATGGGCGAATCCCACGTTGACATCGCCGCTAGGCGCTTGCAGCAGAAGTTTGGAGTGAACATCACCACCAGCACCCCCAAGGTACCTTATCGGGAGACCATAACCAAAACGGCATCAGCTCAGGGTCGCCACAAGAAGCAGACCGGCGGGCGGGGTCAATTCGGTGACGTCTTCATTAAATTTGAGCCTTTGCCGAGGGGATCGGGGTTCGAGTTCGTGGATGAGATCCGAGGTGGAGTGGTACCCAGTCAGTACATCCCCGCCGTGGAGAAGGGCCTCAGGGAAATCATGCAAAAAGGTGTCTTGGCGGGCTATCCTACCACCGACTTCAGGGCCACCCTTTACGATGGCTCCTTCCACCCGGTGGACTCCTCCGAGATTTCCTTCAAATTGGCCGCTCATCTGGCCTTCAAGAAGGCTATTCCGGAGGCCGGTCCGGTGCTCCTGGAACCCATCATGAACGTCACCATCACCATTCCTGAGGAGTTCACAGGCGATGTGCTGGGGGATCTCAACGCTAAGCGGGCGCGGGTGCTGGGCATGGAGCAAAGGCGGGGTATGACGGTGATCACCGCCCAGGCTCCTCTAGCCGAGATGCAGCGCTACGCCACAGATCTGAGATCCATCACCCAGGGGCGGGGAATCCATACCATGGAGTTCTCTCACTACGAGGAAGTGCCCAGCCACATTGCGCAGAAGATAATCGAAGAGGCCAAGCGAGAAGCGGAGAAAGA
>CAZRSI010000002.1:0-1456 GCA_964602575.1 uncultured Anaerolineae bacterium | reverse complement strand
ATCTCCACGTTCTCCAGGGCTGTCAGGGTGGGGATCAGGTTGTGCAACTGGAAGACAAAGCCCACTGTCTGGCTGCGGAAGCGGTCCAGGTTCTTTACTGTGGCTAGGTCCTGTCCGGCCACGATCACCTGGCCGCTGGTGGGCCGGTCAAGGGCGCCGATGAGATGCAGCAGGGTGGATTTACCGCTGCCCGATGGCCCCATCACGGAGACGAATTCACCCCGCGCTATGCGCAGGTTCACCCCGTCCAGCGCTCGCACCTCCGTGCCGTCACCGTAGACTTTCACCAGATCTCTCGTCTCGACAATTGTCTCGTCTTCCATGATCATGCCCCTTCTCAAAGCCTCTACTCATATCTCAATGCCTCTATAGGCCGCAGCCGCGTCGCCCGCCAGGCTGGGTACGCCCCACCAAGGGCTCCCAGCACTAGCGCGGTGACCAGGGCTTGAGCGAAAAGACCCGGACCGAAACGGGCCTGCACGAAGCCCGCGAAAAAGGGAATCTGATTAAGCAACAGGCTCACCGCCACGCCAGCTACCATGCCAACCAGGCCTCCCAGCAGGCCCAAAGCCACCGATTCGCGCAAGATCATCACCAGCACCCGCTTCTTGCGCCAACCCAATGCCCGCAGCACGCCGATCTCCCGCGTGCGCTCGAAGACGCTCATCACCACAGTGTTAGTCATCCCTGCCCCACCTACCAGCAGGGCCAAAAAGGCGATGGCCCAGGTGCTGGCGCGCATAAGCTGGAGATCGGTTACATTCTCGGCGAATTCGCTCGACTGAGACATGGCGACCTCAGGGAAACGCTCCTCAATCAGCCGCTCCACTGCCTCGGCTTGATTTGGGTCCTCTAGCCGCACACCCAGGAAGCTGACCTTGTGCGGCTGACCGAATAGGGCCTGGGCGTCGCGCAGGCTGATGACCCCGCCTCCGTCCTCAAAGGGCACGCCGGTCTCGTAGATGCCGACGATGCGGAAAGCAGTGTCAAATAAGCGCAGCGTTTGGCCTACTCGCTTACCCAGATTCTCTGCGGCCACCCGGCCAATGATGATCTGCCGATTGGCGGTCAGGGGTTCACCCTCCACGATGTTAAAATCCCGGACTCCCCACCCCCGGGGATGATAACCGAACACGACGAAGAAAGGCAGGTTGCCAACCGTCGCGTAGCCAGTCAGAAATCCCTCGGCATGTTCCACGCCGGGGAGGGCGGCGATGCGCTTCACGATTCCCTCGTCAATAGTACTCAGGTCTATCGAGGCACCAGCCTCCATGCCCGCCAGATGAAACCCTTCCTTACCGGCCACAGTCGTCATCTCGTGCATCATACCATTGGACAGTCCCCCCAGGGCAACCATGGCCATGATGGCAATGCCAATGCCGGCCAAAGTAAGCACCGTGCGAGTAGGTTGTCGCAGAAGGTTGCGCAGTGCTGCCCCGCCAAAGGGCAAGCGCAC
>CAZRSI010000001.1:29188-35638 GCA_964602575.1 uncultured Anaerolineae bacterium | reverse complement strand
AAAGAGACATAGAAGTGGAAGAGGTCACCACTCGTTGAAGAGGGTGACCTCTTAGTGTGAACATCGGCTATTCTTCTTCGCCCTCCCCAATGACGCGATAGGGAGCTACGATGTACCCAGAGGGCGATTGCTCCTGCGATGGCTCCTCATCCACCACCCGGTAGGAGCCAGGTATAGAACTCATCTCCCGCAGGTGGTGGCGCACGATGTCCTGAGGACAGAGCTCGATGAACAGCTTCACCCCCAGCAGGATGATGGCGATGTCATCCAACTGGCCCAGGCCCAGGACGGGGTCGGGCAAGAAATCAATGGGGAAGAGAAAGTAGAGCAAGGTGGCAGGCAGAATCATCTTCAGCCAGGGCGATACCTCTGGGTCCCGAAGCAAGCGCCACACCAGCCTGACGTTCTTGATGATAGAAGCCAGAATGCCCGCTGTGCCGCTGAGATTGGAAATCTTCCCTCGTCTAGCCATAATTCCCTCCTTCTATCAAAATTATAACTCCTCTCTCACTTTTTGGCAACTCTTCACTATTCACAGCTTGGAAATTGAGGTCCCTGTCTATGCCTAAACTCCCGCGCGTTTCCGGACAGAAGGCCGTGCGTGCCTTCCAACAAGTAGAGTGGAAGGTTGCTCGCCAGCGAGGAAGTGTTGAGAAGTTTACAAAGCTATTATGAATTGGCAGCCGGATTTGACCTTTTCGTCCATACGTAGTATAGTATAAACGCCACCGACCGCTTGACGCGGCGGTGAGCTCCAGGCACCCCGCTCAACCTGGATTGCCTAAACCAGCCTCCACTCGTCGGATTTGACAATCCAGCGAGAGCAATAGACAACTGTAGTCGCTTGGATCGCCGAGGCGACCGAGACGGCGGGAATCCTCTAGAATTGCTCCTGCTGGATCGCTAGATCCAGCAGCCCGCGGCGGATTTCGCAATCCGCTGTGAGCAGCTGTGAAACACCTGCCCCTTGGGACGCCCCAAGGGGCCTTTGTTTCCGCCCCCCGGCCCTCACTCACCACACATTGAGGAGGTACCGAATGAACGTACGAAAGGCTTTCCCCTTAACCCTGCTGACACTGATCCTGGCAGGGTTCCTCACCGCCTGTGGGCCGACGCCCTCGCCCCCGGCCACCCCAGGCCCCATTGCCCAGCGTGGCGGCTCCCTCACTGTGGCCATCGCCGCCGATGTAGACGGCCTGGACCCCCACAAGACCGTGGCCGCGGCCACCTTCCAGATCACCCGCAACCTCTACGACACCCTGGTGCAGGTGGACCCCCAAAGCCACATTGAACCCGACCTGGCCACCTCCTGGGAGACCTCAGACGACGGGCTGAAGTGGACCTTCCACCTGCGCGACAACGTGTACTTCCACAACGGACGTAAGATGACCGCCGCCGATGTGAAATACAGCTTTGAACGCATCCTCGACCCCGAAACGGCCAGCCCCCGGGCCAAGGACTATCAGATCATCTCCGCCATCGAAACCCCCGACGACTACACGGTGGTCTTCACCCTCTCCCAACCCCAGGCGGCCTTCCTCTCCAACCTGGCTTATGGCTGGGCAGCCATCGTGCCCAAAGAAGCCGCCGATACCTTGCGCGATCACCCCGTGGGCACTGGCCCCTTCCAGTTCGTGGAATGGGTGCCCGACAGCCACGTCAAGCTGCGCCGCTTCGACAAGTACTTCATCGCCGATGTGCCCTACCTGGACGAGGTCACCTTCCGCGTGATCACTGACCCGCCCGCCCGGCTGATCAGCCTTAAGACCGGCGAGGTGGACGTGGTGCCCGAGGTGCCTGCCGAGGAGATCGCCAGCCTAAAAGAAGAAACGGATATCAAGCTCATCCAAGAGCCCTTTAACGGCATCCAGTTGCTGGCCATCAACAATGCCCGCCCTCCCTTCAACGATCTGGGAGTGCGCCGTGCCCTCAACTACGCCATCGACAAGCAGGCGGTGATCGAGGGAGCGCAGTGGGGGAATGGGGTGCCCATCGGCAGCCATATGCCCCCGGTCAGCGACTTCTACGTGGACCTGACCGACCGCTACCCCTACAACCCTGAGAAGGCCAAGGAGCTCCTGGCCGAGGCCGGCTACCCTGAAGGCTTCGAGACCACAATCGCCCTGCCCCAACCCTACGACTTCCACATCCGCAACGGCGAGGTCATCGCCGACCAACTGGCCAAGGTGGGCATCAAGGCCAGGTTGGAGACCATCGAGTGGGGTACCTACCTGGAGCAGGTGTACTTCGGCCGGAACTACGAGCTGACCGCCCTGGGCCACACTGGCCGGCTGGATCCCGACCCCTTCCTAAACCGATATGTGAGCGACAGCAAAGAGAACTACATGAACTACCACAACCCTCGCTACGACGAATTGGTCGAAGAAGGGGCAGTGAGCACGGACCCGGCGCGGCGAAAAGAGATCTACGCCGAGATGCAGCGTATATTGGCCGACGATGCGGTGGCAGTGTATCTCCTGGCCCCCCTCTCCGCTATCGGGCTACAGGAGGAGGTGCAAGGATGGCAACTGTATCCTATTGATATCTACGACTTACGGACGGTGTGGAAGAAACAGTGAACCACTTTGGGCGACGCCTACCATCATTTTTGCTCACTCTGCTCCTGATCTCCCTGGTCACCTTCTTGGTGGTGCAGGTGGTGCCGGGCGATCCGGCCCAGCTCATCCTGGGCACTGAGGCCCCGCCAGAGGCGCTGGCTGGACTGCGTGCCCAGTTGGGCCTGGATCGCCCGCTGCCCCTGCAATACTTGAGCTGGCTAGGTGGAGCGCTACGGGGGAACCTTGGGGTCTCGCTGCGCCACGGCCGGCCGGTGGCCGCGCTCATCGCCGAGCGGCTGCCGGTCACTCTCTCGCTGGCCACCCTGTCGCTGGCCATGGCCGTGCTCTTGGCCGTGCCGCTGGGCGTCCTGGCCGCCGTCCGCCAACACACCGCGCTTGACTACGGGGTGCTGGTCTTCGCTCAGGCAGGGCTGGCCCTGCCCTCGTTCTGGATCGGCATCCTCCTCATCCTGCTCTTCGCCCTGAGCTGGCGGTGGTTGCCATCGGGTGGATATGTGCCTTGGGGGGAAAACCCACTGCAGGCGCTGCGCTCGTTGGCCATGCCCGTCCTGGCGCTGGGACTACCGGTGGCTGGGGTGCTGGCCCGCCTGGTGCGAGCCTCGATGCTCGAAGAGTTAGCCCGCGACCACATCCGCACTGCCCGCGCTAAGGGTCTCTCCGAGGCTCAGATCATCGCCCGCCACGCCCTGAGGAACGCCCTCATCCCCACGGTGACCCTGCTGGGCCTGCAATTGAGCTTCCTATTAGGAGGAAGCATCGTCATCGAGAATGTTTTCTCCTTGCCAGGCCTGGGTCGGCTGGTGCTCTCCGCCATCAATAACCGCGATATCCCCCTCATCCAGGGGCTGGTACTTTTCATCGCCGCCATGGTGGTGGTCATCAACTTCCTGGTGGATCTGGCCTACACCTGGTTAGACCCGCGCATCTCGTTGGAGAACAACCATGGTCGGTAATTTGCCAACGGGAGACTTACCCTCCTCTTTTGATCGCCGAAGGTCTCTGACCGAGGCGAAGAAAGAGGTTACTGCGCCCCTTTCGGGGGCCCGCAATGACACTTTGAGTCGCCGAAGATCGAAGGGACTCGCTCAGGAGGCCTTCGCCCACCGTGGGAGACGCCAGCGCCTCAGCTCACTCCTGATGGGAGGCGTGGTGATTATCCTGGCCATGTCAGTAATAGCTATCCTCGGCAGCCTCGCCACTCCCCACGACCCAACAGCCATGGACATCGCGGCACGACTCCAACCACCGAACGCAGTCCATCCCCTCGGCACCGACCAGTATGGCCGCGACATCCTGAGCCGGGTGATGGGCGGAGCCGGGATAGCTCTGAGCGTAGGAACGGTGGCCGTGGGAATCGGGTTGGGGGCAGGGGCTATTATTGGGGCAGTAGCCGGCTTCTACGGCGGGTTGCTGGGAGAGGTGCTGATGCGATTGATGGACGCCCTGTTTGCCTTCCCTGCCATACTGCTAGCTATCGCCTTGCTTGGTGCCTTGGGCCCAGGGCACCTCAACGCCATGCTGGCTATCGGGATAGTGAACGTGCCGGTCTTCGCCCGGCTAACCCGGGCCTCGGTGCTGGCGGTGCGGGAGGAGGGCTACGTGGAGGCAGCGCGAGCTGTGGGTGGAACGGACTGGTACATCCTTTGGCGACACATCCTGCCCAACGGCATGGCACCCTTGCTGGTGCAGGCCAGCGTGAGCCTAGCCACTGCTATCCTGGCCGAGGCCTCGCTGAGCTACCTGGGACTGGGCACTCAGCCACCGCTGCCCAGTTGGGGAAGGATGCTACACGAGGCACGGATGTTCATGGACAGGGGACCCTGGCTGGCCATCTTTCCAGGACTGGCCATCGCCCTCACTGTGCTGGGGTTCAATTTTCTGGGGGACGGATTGCGGGATTACCTTGATCCACGCCGTGGTTCATAGGAGCTTACCACCAAGACACAAAGACACGAAGTTTCTTCAAGAAGCCAATCCATGTTGTCCCATTCTGTGCCTGGGTGTCTTTGTGATTAAGAGAGGCATGGGAGAATGAATCATGCTATTGTGTATTGACATTGGCAATACCAATATCGTGCTGGGACTGTACCGAGGGAAGGAATTGGTGGCCCACTGGCGGATCGCCACCGACCACCAACGCCTGGCCGATGAGTACGCCGTTCTTCTGCTAGAACTATTCAACCACAGAGGATACAGTGTCAGCGATGTAGAGGGTATCGCCATCGCCAGTGTCGTGCCGCCATTGACCAGCACATTCGTGGTCCTGAGCAAAGAATACTTCGGTTGTTCGCCTCTGGTACTGGACGCCGGGGTGCGAACCGGGGTGCGCATTCGTTACGACACCCCCCGCGATGTGGGGGCGGACCGGGTGGCTAATGCTGTGGCTGCGCATCGGCTCTATGGAGGCCCAGCCTGCGTGGTGGATTTCGGCACGGCTACTACCTTCGATGCGGTCTCGGCGGAGGGAGATTATCTGGGAGGAGCTATCGCGCCGGGCATTATCATCGCCATGGAGGCCCTGTTCGCCCGCACTGCCAAGCTGCCGCGCATTGACCTGACACGCCCGCCAAAGGTGATTGGAACCAACACCGTGCAGGCCATCCAGTCGGGCGTCCTGTTTGGCTACGTGGGCCTGGTGGAGGGTATGGTGGCCCGTTTCCGAAAGGAACTAGGCCCTGAGATGAAAGTCATCGCTACCGGTGGTTTAGCCGAGATCATAGCCAAAGAGACCGACGTCATCCAGTTCGTGGATCCGTGGATCACCCTCAAGGGCCTGAGACTGATCTACGAAATGAACCAGTAGCCGTTGGTAGATTGGTGGATTGGTTAATCGGCAGATTGGTAATCAGTACCAATTTGCCAGGGATGGAGGGAGAATGAGTATTTTGCACAGTAAGAGTGTTGTTCTGGGAGTTACCGGCGGCATCGCGGCTTACAAAGCAGTGGAGGTCGCCAGCCAGCTGGTGAAATCGGGGGCGACGGTGGACGTGATCATGACCGAGGCAGCCACGGAGTTTGTAGCCCCGCTGACTTTTCAGGCCATCACCCATCGCCCGGTGGTGACCGAGATGTTCACCCTGCTGCGGGAGATGGAAATCGGCCACGTTTCGCTGGCCAAACGGGCAGACTTACTTATCATCGCCCCGCTGACGGCCAACACGCTGGCTAAACTGGCCCTTGGCCTGGCAGACAACATGCTGACCGCCACCGCGCTGGACACTCAGGCTCCCCTCCTGCTGGCCCCGGCCATGGAGACAGGGATGTGGAAGAACCCCATCACCCAGGATAATCTGACCCGCCTGCAGAAAGCGCGAGACGTGACCATCGTGGGCCCCGCCTACGGACGGTTGGCATCAGGAGCCGTCGGCGCCGGCAGGATGGCAGAGCCCGGCGAGATCGTGGAGGCCGCGCGATGGGTGCTGGGGCGAGCAGGGTCACTGGCCGGGCGGCAGGTGGTGATCACCGCTGGCGGCACACGAGAACCCCTCGACCCGGTGCGGGTGCTGACCAACCGCTCCTCTGGCAAGATGGGCTACGCGCTGGCCCGCACTGCCCGCGACCGTGGAGCCAGGGTAATTCTTATCCACGCTCCAGTAGCTCTGCCCACTCCCTGGGGCGTGGACGAGGTGAAGGTCGAAACCACCCAAGAGATGCGCGACGCCGTCCTCGCTACCCTGCCCAAGACCGATATCCTGCTCATGGCCGCCGCACCTGTGGACTTCCGGCCTGCGTCTGTGGCCGAGCAAAAAATCAAGAAGCAAGCCACTGAAAAGGAATTCACCCTGGAGTTAGAGCGCACACCAGACATCCTGAAGGAAGTCGCCGCCCGGCGTGCGGAGCTGGGCCGGCCTCTGATGGTGGTTGGCTTCGC
>CAZRSI010000001.1:13149-29088 GCA_964602575.1 uncultured Anaerolineae bacterium | reverse complement strand
CCGGGCACGCGGGAAACCGATGCGCTTTATCCTATGCACCTGGTTCAGAAAGCCCACGCGGTGGTCCTCTCCGGGGGAAGCGCCTTCGGACTGGAGGCAGCTACTGGCGTGGTCCGCTATCTGGAGGAACGGGGTATCGGTTTCGACACCAGGGTAGCCAAAGTGCCCATCGTTCCCGCCGCCATCCTCTTCGACCTATCTCTCGGCGACTCCAGGGTGCGTCCCGACGCCGCCATGGGCTATGCCGCCTGCCAGGCAGCCAGTGACGGGCCTGTAACCGAAGGGAATGTAGGTGCTGGCACCGGGGCAACTGTGGGCAAGATCCTGGGCCTGGGCCGAGCCATGAAGTCTGGACTGGGCACGGCCAGCGTCAATCTGGGCGGTGGTCTGCTGATCGGGGCTCTCGTAGCTGTCAATGCCTTCGGTGATGTAGTGGACCCCAGGACGGGGGAGATTCTGGCAGGAGCCCGGGCACTGAGGGGTGATGGATTCGCCGACACCCTGGTGGTGATGAAAAGCCTCATTGGCAAGGCAATTCTCCGCTTTGCAGGGCAAGGCAATACCGTCATCGGGGTCGTGGCCACCAATGCCCGCCTCAGCAAAGAGGAAGCTAACATCGTGGCTCGCATGGCCCACGACGGCCTGGCCCGCGCTGTCCGTCCGGCCCACACCATGCTGGACGGCGATACCATCTTCGCCCTGGCCACAGGGAAGAAAAAAGCCGACGTCAACATCGTGGGAGCCTACGCTGCTGAGGCAATGGCCATGGCCATCGTGCGGGCAGTGAAGGCCGCTGAGAGCGCAGGAGGTCTACCCGCGTGGAGAGATTACTGCCCATCCGCCTCACATCAGCGCCACAGACCGTAGTTCTTTATCACCATCGGCAAGTAGATTCCTGGTGTTGGCGTTAATGTTGGTATTGGTGTTGGAGTGGGTGTTATCTCAATTGGGCCAGAGGCCACGATGGCATAGGGTTGCGGGCCCTGGGGCACATTGTATGCTGTTACCACCACCTGATAGTGCCCCTCTGATGGCTCCACAACCACCACATCCTCTACGTTGTTGAGGCGGTCTGGGCCTGGGCCGCCGTTGCCAAAGTAGTGAGTGCCATCAGGACCAATCACCTCCAGATCCAGATCGTTCACCAGGGCCTTCGCAGCAGCCAGTGACCCTGGGTAGTCCGTCCAGACCAGAGTGACTCTGAATGGCACGGACGACGGTCCGATTTCCCCAGTGCAGATCCTCAGACTGACATCATCTACCCAGACCGCAGTAGGATCCGCGTAGTCAGTGCTGACCACAAAGGCCACCTGAACCGTTTGCCCCCGAACCGCCTCCAGGTCCGCCTTCGAGAAGTTGTAGCATACTTGTGTCCAGCCAGGGGTAATGTCAGGACCATCGCGGAGCAAAACCCTTACCAGGATCTCTTCCCAATCCGCATCGTATACGGCCACACCAAAGAAGTCGTAGTACCCCCAGAACGTCTCCTCAGAGTCCTGATCGAACCAGAAAGATAGGGTCGCTTCGGTGGCATCCGATGGGAAGTCAATGGTCTGCCACAGCCAATCCTCGCCGTTGTCATAGTCTCCCAAGTACGCCGAATAGTTACCGCCGTGGGCATAGCTGCTGAGAGAGGTCAGCCCCTCGACCCACCAATTTACCCCACCTGCCTCGAAGCCTCCATCAGTGATGTAATCGTTGCAAGATTGTGTTCGCTGTAAACCACTCCCAGGTTCTCCCAAAGGTCGGGGCTGGGAAGGGGGGATGAACGCGACCTTGCCCCAATCGGGAGAATCGTCCGAGAGACCCTCAGAGACAAGAGTGTAGTTAGGGTTCGCCCGGACGGTAGACGAGTAAAAGAAGTCATAGGTAATGGACTGTCCCGTGGAGAGCCCATCGGTATGGTCGTCGTACCAGATGGTACTCGGCGGATCAGGCATTATAGAGTTTTTCAGATTGACCCTCCCCCAGCCAATGACATTATTAGGATGGAATCGGGGAATCTCACGATACGCCCCTGCCCCGTACTGCCCAGGACCGATATCCTCCGCACCATTAATAAGCGTGGCCTTGATCAAGGCGCTAGTGGGCGTGGCCAGACCCTGTACATCGTTATACCAATCCCGCACGATGGCCGCGGCCCCTGCCACCAGGGGACAGGCCATGCTGGTTCCACCATTATAGATGTAGTGCTCGTTATACTCGCCCCAGCCAGTCTCTGCGTCTGGATGATGAGAACGGGCGGAGACGATGTTGGTGCCAGGCGCCGCCACGTCTGGCTTAATGCGCCCGTCGTCCGCAGGGCCTCGGCTGGAAAAGGCAGCCACGCCATCGGGATTGTCGGAGATATGATCGCCACTTATGGGAAAGGCCGGATAGTCGTCGGGCCAGCCTGCCCCCCACGTGTCTCCCTCATAGGTATCCCGTTGGCTCTCCGTGGCCCCCACGGTGATGAGGTTCTTGGCTGTGGCCGGAGAACCTATGGAGTCCAGGTCTATCACCCCATCGCCATCCGCATCTACGCCCTCATTGCCAGCACTGTTGAGAATCACCATGTCTTTGTGGGTCCAGGCGAACTCGTCCACCTGTCGAGCATCGGCATCGTAGCCTCCGTACTCTGGGTTCTCCCACGTGCCACCCGTAGGCCCGCCCCAGCTATCCGAGTGGATGCGCGCCCCCAGAGAATAGGGCGGGCCGAAAAGGTCATCATAGTCGTCGGGGATGCCACTGAGGCTACCTTCAGCATCCATGACCGATTGGAGGACCAGCTTGGCCTCAGGTGCTACCCCTGCAAACGAGCCAGTGTAAGAATGAGCCCAGGGATCGCTTCCAGAGAGGTAGCCATTGCCCAGAGCCGACCCAGCCACATGAGTTCCGTGCCCGTTGGGGTCGCTCCAATCCCCGGGCCGCCCCAAGGCATAGGCTGCCAACACCCTCCCCCGAAAGTCGGCACTGAGGGTAGCCTCGTCTCCTGTGTCCAATCCCGTATCGGCAATGGCCACCACCTGGCCCTCCCCGTAAAGGCCCAGCCTCTGCCATACTGCCTCCACGTCCATGATGACATTGCTTCGGGCAACATCATTATGAAGACGCGGCTCGATGTAGGGCTCGATCCAACTCACAGCAGCGAGTCGAGCCACCTCTAGCAAACGGGATGCGGGCAAAGTGGCCCTGGTGTACCCACCAAAGCAGTCGGCACGGCTCGACGAGATTTCCCCTCCCAGACTTGTCACCGTCCCCAAGAAGCCATCGATATCCTCTCCTGGGAAGGTCTGGATGACTACGGACACTGCCTCCGTGGCCAGTTCATCGAGGTCATGGTGCAACTTGTAGGCTGGATGGTACGGGCCCGCCCAGCGCACAAAGGACAGATTCTGTACCTGAGCCTTAGTTGCCTCCTCCATTCGGACAATGAAGGCGAAGTCCGGGATATAGTCCAGCAACTCGCCTCCCAGCCTCTCCAACTCTTGCTTCCATTCCTCTCGAACCGGTCCTTTAAACTGGACGAGATAGTACCCCCTCACACCATCCGC
Organism: uncultured Anaerolineae bacterium; assembly: GCA_964602575.1. Classification (GTDB taxonomy): domain Bacteria; phylum Chloroflexota; class Anaerolineae; order VGOG01; family VGOG01; genus CAZRSI01. The sequence continues at coordinate 25,555 of CAZRSI010000001.1, read as the reverse complement.
ACAGCCCTCCGCACGCAAATATCCTGGTAGCACAGGCTCGCCCGCTAGTGGTTCGAAGGTGGCCCGCTGTAAGTGGATTTCGGGTCCCGTCTCTCCAACGCGAGCAGAGGTTGACATGCCGCCTAGCAATAGAACCAACAAGAAGCTCATGACAGCAAGCAACCTCGCACGCCGCTTCTCACCTTGCATGGCCCACCTTCTTTCAGAGAACTGTCTCAACTTACCCTCGGCGAGTTACCTTGCCTACTTCACCTTGACGGTAAACGCCGCATAGACATAATCGCCCTGCTCCCTCTTGATCCTGAGTTTGAACTCCGTATCATCGTAGATCACCACATTTGCTACAAAGCCCTGGCCCTCCACCGGCTGTTCTCCCCTGTTTCCGATTCTGAGCCAGACGCCCCTGGCACACTCTACACTCCAATAGACACTGAACCCTTGCCCAGGCTCAACTTCATAGGCAGTCGGGCGGAAAAGCCAGACGATGGGATCAGCACATCCGCTGCCAGTGACATAGACGGTCCGCTTATAGGTCTCCTTGCTATCGTCTGGCATGGTTGCTGTGGCCTCATAGGTAGTAGTAATGCTGGGGCAAACCTGGCGAGACCCCTGGCCGTTGGCCCCCACTTTGGCGTATCCGAACCCATACTTGATGTGCAACTTCTTGATGCCGGTGAAATTCCAGCTCAGTGTGGTGCACTGTCCAACCTCGAGTTGGGTGTCTGCGACCAGGAACGGCGACACAGTGACCAATTCAACATTACTGTAGTCACCATACCCCCACTCGTTGCGACCACGCACGCGGTAATAGTAGGTCGTTCCAGGTATTCTGCCGGGTGAGGGCACCGACCACCAGGTGTCAGCACCATCGTAGACTACAGTCGGGCTGGAAAAGTCAGCGTTGTCGTCCTCTTCCAAGACGTAGGTGTCCGCCAAATCTGCCGGAAGCCAGCTCACCGTGTAGTACCCATCCTCATCTGGATTGTCAATGGGATTCAAAATAGGCGCGTAGGGAACCGGCGGCCAGCGTTTTGCTACAAAGGGAAAGAGAATCCGATGGTACACCACAGTCGTCATGTCAGTGACAGAATCCTGAACTGTAGGGCTGAGCTGCGACGTGGCGGTGACAACAGTGGTGTCCGTCAGGCCGACGGTACCCGAAGGAACAGTGAGGCTGATCTGAAAGGGGGCTGTCATTTGCCCAGCCACCTGGAGCGTCAGGGTCCCGGTGGGTTGAGTTGTCCCCACCAACTCCACCGGCCAGCCCAGGGCTGAACTAACCTCCAGCGTGAACGTATCCGTTGTTGTGCCGGTGTTGGTGAGGACGTGGTCGTAGAGAATGGTATCCCCAACGTAAGCCTGCCGCGTATGGTCCGGTCCGACCTCCACACCTGGGCCCTGCAAAGCAGCCACCCAAGCAACTACCAGCAGCGCGACCAGGACTCCCGTCAACATGCACACCACCACATAGCGACTCGCCTTCGGTAGCTTCCTTAAGTTGTTCAACATGGTAATACCTCCTTGTTATCTTATGTTAAGAAAAGGCTGGTTTCCCAGACCATCTGGATACGATCATCTCTAAAGAGGCAATAAACGCATGACCAGCCCTTCACTTCAAGCCAGGATATTATACTATACCACATTTCAGGCCGTTTGGCAACAATTGGTGAACCCTTCTTCTTGCCATTTCGGGACTTCTTGAGTATAATCAGTACCTGAAAAAAAGCTGCCCAAAAGGGGCATTCTTACCATACGCATCAAGCTAAGTACAGCCTTCCATAAATCCGCTCCGCTTTTCCGCTCGCGGTGGACCTTAGGCCACCACCCTCGGCAATTGCCAGTCTCGATTCTGCGCTGACCAGGGGTCCCGCACGAACAGAGAAAACACGAAGCGAAACTACGCATCATTGGGGTTGGTGGTATACTTTGGTGCTAAGAGGGTTTGGCGTTTTAGATACGAGAGGAGAACGATGTGAAGAGGATAACAATCATTCTTTTTGCTCTGGGGATGGCAGTGACGTCAATGGTCGCCTGCCAGCGCCAGGTCCCAGGAGAGCCTTTGGAACTGCTTTACGCTGCCCCCTTTGAGACAGGTATCGAGAGTGGCTCAAACCTGCCCGGCACAGGGATTCGCTACATGGGACTGTCTGACAAGGGCGCTGAGGTGCTCATTGATGACCAGACTGCCTTCAAGCAAAAGGGCGATTCTCTAGACTGGAAAGGCAGCCCTATGGAGAACGTGGACCTGGACCTCTCGCTGCGAGTCCTGTGGTTTACCGAAGACAAACTCTATGTGGGCGGGACAGCCAAAGTAACCGTGCGCGATCCTATGCCCGTGGCGGCTTCTGCGCCTGCAGAAGTTCTCATAAAGTATTCCAACGCCCCGGTAACCTACCATGTGAAGAAGGGCCACTACATCCCCGGCACTCTGGTCAAGTACGTGGGCAGGACGGAAGAGGGAATTGAGCTGGAAGGCGTGGAGGGCTATCCCTATCGCAAGTTTGGCGACTCAATTCTCTGGGAAGGGAAGCTCCGTGAACATGTATTCCTGAAGCTGAACGTGCGGGTGTTGCTTATCACCGAGGAATCCATCACTGTCGCTGGGACAGCTACGCTCCTCCTCACCCCATGACCAAGCATTAATTAACCAGGGAAATGTTATGGCTATTCGCCCCATCCTGCTTGCTGATGATCCGATACTACGAAAGAAATCCAAAAAGGTGAGAGATTTTGGCAAAGCCTTGCAAACTCTGATAGATGATATGGTGGAAACCATGGAGACTGCCAACGGAATAGGCCTGGCTGCGCCCCAGATAGGCGTGTTGGAGCAAGTCATCGTTGTCCGGCTGCCCGAGGACGAGGAAGACCCTCAGAGCGGCAAACTCTTCGCCCTCTGCAATCCCCAAATCGTCAGGGCCGAAGGGGAGGAAGAGGACGAGGAAGGTTGTCTTTGCCTGCCTGGCTACGTGGGAGATGTAAAACGGGCCACCTCCGTAACTGTCAAGGCCCAGGATCGCCGAGGTAGAAAGGTGCGGATCAAGGCGGAAGGGCTTTTAGCCCGGGCCTTTCAACATGAGATAGACCACCTCAATGGGATCCTGTACATTGATCGAGTGGAGAGTCCTGATAAGATCCACCGCATTGCTCCCCCGGAAGAAAAGGAGATAATGGAAATTTGATAGTTTTTGACAGGGATATTGTGTTATACTTTTGACCGTAAGCCCGCTATGGGCTTTTTTCGTGCATTGGAGCGAACAGAATGAGCAAAACCTCTCGACTGCCGGGGTTCTACAAGCTGAGCCTGGAGGAGCGAGCGGCCACCATCGCAGACAGGGCTGAACTGACGGCCAACGAAAAAAGCATTCTGATGGGGCAAGGCCTGACGCCATCCCAGGCCGACCACATGATCGAGAACGTGGTCGGTACCCATGCTCTGCCCCTGGGTGTAGCGGTCAACTTCCTGATCAATGGCCGTGATTACCTCATCCCCATGGCCATTGAGGAGCCGTCGGTGGTAGCCGGGGCCAGCTTCGCCGCACGGTTGGCCCGCGAGGGTGGCGGATTCATCACCAGCAGCGATGAGCCGGTGATGATCGGCCAGATACAGGTGGTGGATGTAGATAATCCGTGGGCCGCCCGTTCCAAGATACTGGCTCAGAAGAGCCGCTTGCTCCAGTTGGCCGACCGGACCGATCCCTTACTCGTCAGACTGGGCGGCGGGGCTCGCGACCTTGATGTGCGCGTCATTGAGGACACCACAGTTGGCCCGATGGTGGTCGTCCACCTGCTGTTCGACTGCCGCGATGCCATGGGAGCCAACACGGTGAATACCGCCTGCGAGGCTCTGGCTCCGGAGGTGGAAAAGATAACCGGCGGGCGGGTAGTACTGCGCATCCTCTCCAACCTGGCCGACCGACGGCTGGCGCGGGCCAAGTGCACGATCCCAGCGGAGGCACTGGCTTTTGAAGGGTTCAGCGGCCACACAGTGGTGAAACGCATCGTGGAAGCCCACGCTCTGGCTGTCAGTGACCTCTATCGCGCAGCAACTCACAACAAAGGCATCATGAATGGCATTGATGCTGTAGCCATAGCCACCGGCCAGGATTGGCGTGCTCTGGAGGCGGGAGCCCATGCTTACGCTGCTCGCAGCGGACGCTACACCTCGCTCTCGTGCTGGAGCGCCGATGCCGACGGCAATCTGACCGGCACATTGGAATTACCTCTGGCCATAGGCATCGTCGGCGGGGCCAGTCGAGTACACCCCACAGCAAAAGTAGCGCTGAAGATCCTGGGTGTGAAGACGGCCCAGGAACTGGCCGAGGTCATGGCCGCCGTGGGGCTGGCCCAGAACCTGGCAGCTTTGCGGGCTCTGGCTACCGAGGGAATCCAACGCGGCCACATGGAACTGCACGCTCGCCAACTGGCCATCGCTGCCGGCGCCAGCGGCAACCTGGTGGAGACCATCGCTGAACGCCTGGTAGCGGAGCGCAGGATTAGCCTCGAACGAGCCCAGGAGTTGGTACGGGAACTAGCTAAACCTTGAAACTTCTCGGAGGTTTGCCTTTGAACGAAAATTCTCTGCTGCTTAAACCAGACCGTGAGGTCGGGATTGTCGGCTACGGGGCCTACGTGCCCCGTTATAGGCTACCCGCTTCCGAGGTAGCTAGAATTTGGAAAGAAGGACAGGACGCACTGCCAATTGAGGAGAAGGCTGTGCCTGGCCTCGATGAAGACGTGGCTACCATGTCCATCGAAGCGGCACGTAACGCCCTTAAGCGAGCGGGGATAGATCCCAGGTTGATCCGTGCCGTCTGGGTGGGCAGCGAGTCTCACCCCTACGCTGTCAAACCTACTTCCACCATCGTGGCCGAGGCCATCGGAGCTACGCCCCATACGCAGGCAGGAGACTGGGAATTCGCATGCAAAGCTGGTACCGAGACCATCCAGGCGGCTATCGGCTTTGTCGGCTCTGGCATGGCCAGGTACGTCCTCTGCATCGGCATGGACTCCTCGCAAGGAAGGCCAGGCGATGCCTTGGAGTACACCACGGGCGCTGGCGGCGCAGCCTTCATCATTGGCCCCAAGGAGGAGAGCCTGGCTTACATTGAGGGCTCTTATTCTTATGTCACCGATACGCCGGATTTCTTCCGCCGACCTGGCCAGCACTACCCGCAGCATGGGTACCGATTCACCGGCAAACCCGCTTACTTCAAACACGTTCTGACCGCGGGGGAACGCTTGATGGCCGAGCTGGGTTACACGGTAGAAGACTACACCTACGCAGTTTTCCACCAGCCAAATACCAAGTTCCCCATCAAAGCAGGCAAGTCTCTGGGTTTTAGCATGGATCAAATGAAAGCGGGGCTCCTGGTACCTGTGACGGGCAATACCTACGCGGGCTCTTCCCTGTTGGGCCTGACAAACATCCTCGACGAAGCCAAACCAGGCGACCGGATTCTCCTGGTTTCCTTCGGCTCTGGAGCTGGCAGCGATGCCTTCTCGCTGGTCGTCACAGACCTTATCGAGGATCGAAAGGAAAGAGCCCCCCTCACCAGGGACTATATCGCCCGCAAGAAGATCATTGACTATGGACTCTATGTCAGATTCAAGAAGAAATTGGAGGTGCACTGAGGTATCAAGCGTCAGGCATAAAAACGTCAAGCGTCAAATGTCAAATGTCAACCGAGGAGGCAGATAACGTGAAAGACGTAAGTATCATTGGAATCGGACAGACCAAAGTGGGAGAGCATTGGGAGAAATCATTGCAAGACCTGGCCATGGAGTCCCTGCAGGCAGCCATGTGGGATGCGGGAATCGAGAGAGCCGATGCCCTCTATGTGGGCAACATGCTGGGCGGGGAGTTCACAGGCCAGGAACATCTGGGAACACTGATTGCTGATTTCGCAGGGTTGCGAGGTGCGGAAGCCTTCAGGATTGAAGCCGCCTGTTGCTCTGGCGCCGCCGCCTTGCGCCAAGGATATCTTGCCGTGGCCAGCGGCCTTTACGACATCGTCGCTGTCACTGGAGTGGAGAAGGTGACCGATGCCCTGGGCTGTATCACCACCGCGGGCCTGGCCATGGCTGCCGACGGGGACTACGAGGCCATGCAAGGACTCTCTCTGGCAGCCGTGCTTGCTCTCCTCATGCGACGTTATATGTATGAATACGGGGCTACCAACTCGGATTTCGCTATGTTCGCCGTTAACGCCCATAGAAACGCAGTGAGCAACCCATACGCCATGTTCCGTCATCCCATCTCAAAGGACGCCTTCGGAAAGGCCCGCATGGTTGCTGATCCTATCAACCTGTTGGACTCCGCGCCCGTGGCCGATGGGGCAGCCACGGTGATCCTCTGCCCAACGGAGCGCGCCTTGGAGTTCAACGAACAACCTATCCGCATTGCGGCTTCAGCGGTAGGCACCGATTCCCTTGCCCTGCACGATCGCCGTGACCCGCTGTGGCTGGAGTCAGCCTACCTCTCGGCTAAGAGAGCCTATCAACAGGCTGGGGTGGGGCCCGCAGATATTGACGTGTTCGAACTGCACGACGCTTTCACCATCATAAGTGCCCTTTCTCTGGAAGCGTGTGGCTTCGCCGAGCGGGGAGAGGGTTTCAAACTGGCCCAGAACGGCAACATCACCCTCGAGGGGCCTATTCCCATCTGCACCATGGGCGGGTTGAAAGCGCGAGGTAACCCATTGGGAGCGACAGGAATCTACCAAGTGGTAGAAGTCGTCGAGCAATTGCGCGGCCAGGCGGGCTCCAATCAGGTTAAGGACCCACACCTGGGCATGGCTCAGAATATCGGTGGGAGTGGGGCTACCGCCATCACGCACATCCTGGAAGTATAGCAACGTTGCCCCACTTTGTGGAGGGAAGAAAGGGAAAAAGAGTGTTTTGTTAGGCAACGGCTTCGCCGCCTGACAAAACCTCATCATTACCGGATCAGGAGAGAGGGAAGAAAATGGACACGCCGAGACACTGGCGATTGAAAGAACAGCGATACAACTTGGTGGGCACAGAGTGCCTGGCCTGTGGAGCCAAGCATTTCCCGCCCCGCCAGGTGTGCTCAGAATGCAACTCCAAAGAGGTACGACCCTACACATTTAGCGGCCAGGGTGAGGTCTACTCGTATTCCACTGTCTTCCACCCCCCCTTGGGGTACGAAGAGTTTGCCCCCTACACCGTTGCTCTGGTTAAGCTCAAAGAAGGCCCCCTGGTGACTGCTCAACTAACGGATGTAGATAACGACAAGATCCAAATCGGTATGAAAGTGGAGATGGTCACACGAAAACTAAGGGAGTACGGTGAGGACGGAGTGATTGTGTATGGCTACAAGTTCAGGCCGGTCATGGACAAGGTTTGAAGGTGAAACCTTCAAACCTTCTTTCATTTCAGCAAGGGCACCCTTTGCGGATGCCCAGGGCGGATGCGAGACCGCTCCTATTTGGGATAGGTTTCCCCAACAGCCCCATATCGCCACCTGAAAACTACAAATCCCAGAACCTGCTGAGCCAACCGAAGCGTTTGGGGTAATGGGGCACTACCTCGTAAACGGTGTGGCGTGGCCCAACCCCACAAACTACGGCGTTCAGGCCGCAGCGATCCCCTGCAACCGCTCCACCTCTCATTCTTGACGGAATAGGCTACTTGTGGTATGATTTATACAAGATGAATCGCCGTTGCTCTTCTCACCTAAGGAGGGAATGACCATGAAGAAGACTCTTGTCATTCTTACCCTGGCTCTGCTCGTTGCTGCTCTGACAGGCGGTTGCAGGCGAGCTAAACCCGCCGTCGTCTCGGAGGTGGAGGCTATCCCTACCCCAACGACCTTCGCTGGAGCGGGACGTACTGTTGTGCCAGTATTTTCGCCCACTCCAACCTCTGAAGCCACGCCAGCAATCACACCAACCCCTAGCGCTGAACTTGCTACACCAACACCTGTTGCCGTGATCGAAACCTCCCCCACCCCTGTGCCCACGTCAACGCCTGCCCCAACGGTTGCCCCAACAGTGGTCCCGACCGCTGTTCCGACCGCAGCCCCTACAGCAGAGGTTTCAGGTCCGAGAATCCACGTGGTGCAGCCAGGGGAGAATCTGTTCCGCATTGCTCTCTATTATGGGATGACCTGGAAGGCTCTAGCCGCCGCTAACGGAATCGTTAACCCCGACTTGATTTACGCTGGACAAAGGCTGATTATCCCTGCTGAGGTTTCGGCTATACCTGCAGAGGAAAGGGTCCACGTAGTACAGCCGGGGGACAACCTGTTCCGTATCGCCCTCAAGTATGGCACTACAGTGGAGGCCATCGCTTTAGCCAACGACATCAGCAATGTCAACTTGATCTACCCAGGACAGAGATTGGTCATTCCCTAAAGCGCCTGGATGTGGGGGTAGATTTGGACGTGGAAACAACTGTGGCCAGCCAACGGGTGTATGAGGGGCGGCTCATCAACTTGCGTGTGGATACCGTGCGTCTGGAGAATGGCAAGCTAACCACTCGAGAAATTGTGGAGCACCCAGGGGCGGTGGCTGTGGTCGCTTTGGATGAGGATGATAGCGTTGTTTTGGTGCGCCAGTTCCGCAAAGCAGCGGAAAGAGAACTGTTGGAGATCCCCGCTGGCACATTAGAGGAGGGTGAAAACCCCACCGTGTGCGCCCAACGCGAACTGGAGGAGGAAACCGGCTATCGAGCCAAACGCCTGGAACAAATAGGCGGCATCTACACCAGCCCCGGTTTCTGCACCGAGTTCATCTACTTCTACCTGGCAACGGGTCTGCAAAAAGGCCGTTCAGCTCCTGAGGACGATGAGGCGATTGAAACCGTCAAAGTGCATTTCTCTGACATACCAGATCTGATCCGCCGGGGCGAGATATGCGATGGCAAAAGCATCGCGGGCCTGCTCAGCGTTTTGCTCCTCTATCGATTTGACTTTTTGGCTCGCTCACCCTAAAATTACGTCCCAGATTTGAACCTTTGCCCTCTCTTGCTTGTATATAAGCAAGAGAGGGCCCTGAGTGTTCACCTGTGACAATACAGGGAGAGCACGTCATGGCACTTAGTGAAGACGGCCAACTTATCTCTCAGATCCGCCAGGGGAACACCTTGGCCCTAAAAGCCTTATACGAGAAATACAAAGTTCAGGTATATCGAACGGCCTTGGCTATCACTTGCAACCGGGAGGCAGCCGAGGATATCCTTCAAGATTGTTTTCTGAAGGTCTACACCCATGCTGACAAACTCGATAGCTCCCTCCCTCTATCTCCCTGGCTACATCGGGTGGCTGTGAACCTGAGCTATAATTGGCTTAATAGAAACCGCCGTTGGTTACAGCCTCTCGAAGAGGTCATTGACCAACTCATAATGCCTCATCGCACCTCACCGGAGGCCGCTTTCGAAATGCGGGAGTTACAACAGGTCGTTCAAGATGCTATTGCGTCGTTGCCCTTTGCACACAGAGTGGTAGTGGTTCTCTTTTACCTGAACGGTTTCAGCCTGAACGAGATAGCCTACATTCTGGACTGTCCGGTGGGCACGGTCAAATCCCGTCTCCACTATGCTCGCCAGAGTTTAAGCCGTAAGCTGGAAAGAGCCAGGCAGTTGTCGCCGGAGATCGCTTATGAGTTTGCATAGAACCCGGTTCACACAGCTCAAGCCTGAAGATCAACCTTTAGACACCATTGATGAGTGGATGCGCTGGGCCTTGATGAACGAAGTGGCTGGTGAGTTGCCGTCGCCCCGAGTGTGGCAGAACATTCAAGCCAAGATCGCAGCGCACTCTGAGGCCACACCTCGTCCATCGCGGGCGCGGGGGCTATGGCGAAATTTGGCTTCGCTGCTGCAAACCTACGCCGTGGGCTTCCTGGCCCCGCTGGAGGTAAGTCTGGATTCCAGGCTAGCTCCAAAAGAGCGCTCTTATCTTCTCTGGCGGGAGAGCTCCTTGTTATGTTTGATGCCTATGATCGTGGATGGCTATCTGCTGAAGACAGCATTCCCTCACTGAAGTAACTGTTTTTTTCAGCGGCTTCATAAACCTTAATGAAAGGGCAACAAGAGGACAAGTGTCTAGAAACAGGTGGATTTGGATACCTCTGACGATAGTAGTTGTCGCCTGCCTGCTACTGACCTGTGGCGGTGGCGCCCTCTATTTGTGGTACCAAGGCGAGGGTCTGGAATTTCTGCAGCGGCCCACTCCAGTAAGCCGCCCCCAGCCAACGGCCAGGCCGACTCCTCAGGCTAAACCCTTAGTTGAGACTGGTGCAATCCTTAACTTGCCTGGAGGCGAGCCTCCCACGTTGGATCCAGCTCTGACTCAAGATGCTACCTCCGCCACCTACATTGTCGAGATCTTCAGTGGCCTGGTCACCCTCAACAAAGACCTTGAGGTAGTGCCCGATATCGCTGAGAGTTGGGACTTGAGCGATGATGGCACAACTTACACCTTTCACCTGCGCGATGACGTCAAGTTCCACGACGGCAAGCCCGTCACTGCCCGCGACTTCAAGTATTCTATCGAGCGAGCCTGCGATTCAGCCACCGGGTCAGTTGTCGCCGACACGTACTTGGGCGACATCATAGGATGCCAGGCCAAGCTCCGGGGCCAGGCAGATGAGGTTTCAGGCGTGGAAGTTGTTGACGACCACACCTTGAAAATCACCATTGATTCTCCCAAGGCATACTTCCTTTCCAAGCTGACTTACCCCACTGCTTTTGTGGTGGATCAGGAAAACGTGGAAGGTCCCGTGCAGCCTTGGACTGATCAACCCAACGGCACTGGCCCCTTCCGCCTGGCAGAGTACGAACCAGGCCTGAGAATTGTGCTGGAGCGAAACGAGGAATACTATGGCACCCCCAGGCCCACCTTGGAACGAGTGAACTTCCTGCTGGCAGGTGGCTCGGCCATGACCATGTACGAGACCGGCGAGTTGGATGCCGTGCCCGTGGGCTTGGCCGACATCGAGCGCGTCATGGATCCTACAAACCCGCTGAACAAGGAGCTCTCTATCACCATCCCTACACTGAGCATTTTCTATATTGGATTCAATGTCAATAAACCTCCTTTTGATGACAAGAAAGTGCGTCAGGCTTTCAACTACGCCATTGATAAAGACAAATACGTAGAGGTAGTCTGGAAGAAAATGCAGATCAAGGCAGAGGGTATCCTTCCACCTGGCATGCCGGGATACAACGAGGATCTGAAAGGCTATCCCTACGATCCAGAGAAAGCTCGCCAACTGATCGCTGAATCCAAATATGGTGATGTGAGCAACTTCCCGGAGATCACCCTTAACGTCTCCGGCGGGGGTGGAGCGGCGGCGCGACAGGTATCAGCTATCGTGGAGATGTACAAGCAGAGCCTGGGAGTGGATATTGCCATCCAGCAGACCGACTGGGCCACTTATCTTTGGGACCTGAGAGCTCATCGCTACCAGATGTTTGGCCTGACCGCGGGCTGGATAGCCGACTATCCCGACCCGCAGGATTTCTTGGATATCCTGTTCCACAGTGAGAGCCGCAACAACGATACCGAGTACTCCAACCCCGAGGTAGACAGGCTCCTGGAGGAGGCCCGGGTGGAGCAGGATTTCGAAAGACGCATGGAACTGTACCAGCAGGCTGAAAAGATAATCCTGGACGACGCCCCCATTGTGCCGTTGACCCATGATGCTGACTACTGGCTGACCAAGCCCTACGTGAAGGGGATGATCTATCCACCAGTTATCATCCCTAAGCTGAAGTACGTTTCGATCAGCAAATAGACGTCCGAGACGTGGGCGTCAGCCCTGATGCCACCGTTGGGGGGGAGTGTAGTGATATGTTGGAGGTGCAATAGATGATTGGCGGGACTTCCGATAACAGGCGGACATACGGCTACGCTTTGCTCCGCCCAAATTCGGCAAAACCGAACTTCGTATGTCCGCAGAACGTTATCCGACATCAGCGCAAGGAGAAAGGAACATGAGATTTCAGGTGGTGCTTGAACCTAGTGATGAGGGTGGATACACCGTCTATGTACCCTCACTTCCTGGTTGTATCAGCGAAGGAGACACGGCCGAAGAAGCCCTGGCGAACATCCAGGAGGCCATAGAGCTCTACCTGGAGCCGGTGGAAGATGACTGGCTCGTTGAAGAGGGGATGCTAGTCCGGGAGTTGGAGTTGTGAGCAAGGTGCCCAGCCTGCCCTACACCAAGATTATCCGTGCGTTGCAAAGAAATGGCTGGACGGTGGTGCGGCAGCGAGGTAGTCACATCAGATTGCAAAAGCGGGTGGGGGATGAGGTGTTGAAACTGACTGTTCCTGCTCACCGCCCTGTCAAACGGTCTACCCTGTCGCACATCTTGAAGCAGGCTCGTCTGGATGTTGAGGAGTTCTTGGAGCTACTGTAGACCGATGCGCTGACGTCGGA
>CAZRSI010000001.1:0-13049 GCA_964602575.1 uncultured Anaerolineae bacterium | reverse complement strand
CTGCTGGGGAAACGCCTGGTAGTAACTGTTCAGTTCAACGCCGTTGTTATCGCAGTGGGCCTGGCCGTGGGAATCCCCCTGGGAATCCTGGCCGCCCTGAACCATAACAATCTAATAGACTATTCTATCGTGGCGCTCACAGTAGCTGGTATCTCTCTTCCCATCTTCGCCATCGCGCCTATGGCAATGTGGTTTCTGGCAGCTCGGTTCCATCTTCTACCTTCTGGTGGATGGGAGGGCATCTTCAGCCGGCGTATCATCATGCCCACCCTGGTGCTATCCATCGGCCCGGCTGCCGTCTTTGTACGCCAGACGCGGGCCAACATGCTCGAGGTGCTGGGTCAGGACTATGTGCGCACCGCGCGGGCTAAGGGCCTGCGAGAGCGTACTGTGATTGTTATACACGCTCTGCGCAATGCCCTGATCCCCCTGTTCACCATCTTTGGGCTGATGCTGGGTGGACTGGTGGGGGGTGGCATCATCACCGAGAGTATCTTCGGCATCCCTGGCATCGGCAGCCTGGTATGGGACGCTTTCGGAGCACGCGACTATCCGGTGATCATGGCCTATACGCTGCTGGTAGCAGGGGCCTATACCATGGCCAACCTGTTTGTGGATGTGTGCTACCGCTTTGTTGATCCCCGTATTCGCTATGGCTAGAGTACAGAGCACGGTGGAAGAGACAGCTGAGCACCCCCGAGGATGGCGGGAGTTCTGGCGACGTTTTAGTCGCAACAAACTGGCTGTGGCGGGGCTAGTGCTGGCCTGCTTGATGTTCTTTACCGGCATCTTCGCCCCATGGCTGGCCCCATACTCGTACACGGAGATAAATCTTGACGCTGTAGAACAGATGCCCAGCTTGGCCCACCCTTTGGGAACCGATGAACTGGGCCGGGACCAACTCAGCCGGATCATCTGGGGCGCCCGTACGGCGGTGATCGTTGCTCCAACGGCTACCTTTTTCGGGGTGTCTCTAGGGCTCCTGTTCGGGCTATTGGCTGGCTACTATCGGGGCTGGGTAGAGACGGTGATCATGCGCCTGGCCGATATCCTGTTTGCCTTCCCCGGCATCCTGCTAGCTATTCTGATTGCCGCTACTGTTCAGACCCGTATCGAGACCTGGCTGAAGGGATTCGAGGCCCTGGAAGGGTTTGTCAAGGCCGGCTTTGCCCAGGTTATCGTCGTTATCCTCGCTCTCAGCGCCGTCGGCTGGCCGGGCATGGCTCGTCTGGTACGGGGACAAGTGCTCTCCTTGCGCGAGCAGCAATTCGTCGAGGCAGCCTGGGCCATCGGCACCAAGCCATGGCGGGTGATCACCCGCCACATCTTGCCCAATGCCATGGCTCCCATCGTCGTTTCCATCTCTATGAGCATGGGCGGCGCCATCACGGCCGAGGCAGGGCTCAGCTTCATGGGCATCGGCATCCGCCCTCCCACACCAAGCTGGGGAGCACTTATCATTGACAATTACAGCTTCTGGCGTAGCCCGGCAGCCCCAGTGCTGCTGTGGCTACCTGCCCTGATCGTCGGGGCAATGGTGGCAGCTTTTAACTTCATTGGCGACGGCCTCAACGAGGCTCTCAGCCCCAGCTAGATTAAAAACCTGTCTGGAAATCCCTATAGCTCCCGCTGGACCTTAGTCCAGCGCCGCGACGGACCAAGGCCCGCCGCGAGCCAAGAACCCGGAACGAACTTATACACCGTTATACTAAGGTCCGCCTTGAGCAGGTTTTCGGATAGGTACGTAAGAAAAATCAGTTATTCAAGGAGGACAGAATGGCACTATTGGAAGTAAAAGGTCTAAAGACTCGCTTCTTCACCGAAGACGGAGTGGTTCACGCTGTCAACGGTATCTCCTACGAGCTCGAGGAGGGTGAAGCTATGGGCATCGTGGGAGAATCGGGCTGCGGCAAAAGCGTGAGCGTCCTTTCCATTATGCGTCTCATCCCCGAGCCTCCTGGCAAGATCGTGGGCGGGGAGGTGTGGTTCGAAGGGCGAGACCTGATGAAGGTGGATTCAGAAGAGATACGCAAAGTGAGAGGGAATAAGATCGCCATGGTTTTCCAGGATCCCATGACCTCATTGAACCCTGTCTTGACCATTGGACGGCAGATTGATGAGGCTCTGGAGCTGCACATGGGGATGGACAAACGCGAGGCCCGCCGGCGCACTATCGAACTTCTGGAGATGGTAGGTATACCCGAAGCCGCAGAGCGCGCGGATGACTACCCCCACCAATTCTCAGGAGGAATGCGGCAGCGGGTGATGATCGCCATGGCTCTCTCCTGCAATCCTCGCATTCTCATCGCCGACGAGCCCACCACTGCCCTGGACGTGACCATCCAGGCCCAGATCGTTGACCTTGTGAAAAGGCTCAGGGACGAGATCGGCATGGCTATTATTTGGATCACTCACGACCTGGGGGTCGTAGCGGGGCTGGCCGAGAAACTCATCGTCATGTACGCCGGCTACATCGTGGAACGAGCCAACGTAAAGGATCTCTATAAAGATCCAAGGCATCCTTATACCATTGGCCTGCTGGGTTCACTGCCACGTTTGGACGAAAAGCGCAAGCGAAGGCTGTTCTCCATGAGGGGGCTGCCGCCAGACCTGATTGATTTGCAGCCAGGCTGTCCCTTCGCACCGCGATGCGATTATGTGATTGATCGCTGCTGGGAAGAGACGCCACCTTTGCAGCCCGTGGCCCTGAACCACGAGGTGGCTTGCTGGATAGACGTGAAGAGTTCAAAGCCCAGAAAGCATGAAGATTGATCAATGAGTACTGAACAATCAGGTTAGGAGGAACAATGACATCTGAAAACGAAGTTCTGGTCAGAGTGGAAAACCTGAAGAAGTATTTTCCCATTACACGCGGCGTGTTTCAACGGCATGTAGGCGACATCAAGGCCGTGGACGGTCTTAATTTCTTCGTACGACGGGGGGAAACCTTGGGTCTGGTAGGGGAAAGTGGATGTGGCAAATCAACCACAGGTCGCACCATTCTACAGCTCTATCGACCTACTGCTGGAAAAGTCTACTTCGAGGGGCAGGACCTGACCACCATGAAAGGGGAACAACTCAGGCGCATGCGCCGCAAAATGCAGATGATCTTCCAGGACCCCTATGCTTCTCTGAACCCTCGTATGACCATCGGCAACATCATCGGCGAACCGTTGGAAGTACATGGCATCGCTAAAGGCAAGGAGAAGAGGGAAAGGGTGCAGGAACTGCTCCGGTTGGTGGGCCTTAATCCCTATTTTGTCAACCGCTATCCCCACGAGTTCTCGGGCGGACAACGGCAGCGCATTGGCGTGGCTCGGGCGCTAGCTCTTAATCCCTCATTTATCGTTTGTGACGAGCCGGTCTCTTCGGTGGATGTGTCCATCCAGGCTCAGATCGTCAATCTGCTGGAAGACTTGCAGGCGCAGTTTGGGATGGCTTATCTATTCATCGCCCACGACCTGAGCATGGTACGCCACATCAGCGACCGCGTGGCGGTGATGTACCTGGGCAAGATCGTAGAGCTCACTGATCGAGACGAACTCTACGAGAATCCCCTCCATCCCTATACCCAGGCTCTACTCTCCGCTGTACCTATCCCGGACCCAGAGGTTGAGGAGAGACGACAACGCATTATCCTAGAGGGCGATGTGCCTAGCCCGGCCAATCCGCCCAAGGGTTGTAACTTCAACACCCGCTGCCCGGTAGTGATGGACATCTGCAAAGAACAAGAGCCGGAGTTCAAAGAGGTGAGCAGCGGACACTGGGTGGCCTGTCACCGAGTGGGATAGTAAACAATTTTCGCGTAGAATATCGAAACTCTGTTGAACCTTTTGTCCACCTTATTGGTATGTATAAGTGGACAGGCACCAATCACGCCCTTGCCATCTATCATTGCAAGCTTCCCGTGGCGCTGTCGGGCCAATTATAGGGCGATAAACTCTAGTGTCATCGCGAGACGCGCCGTTTGCGCCGAAGCCCCGTAGGGGCGAAGCAATCTCGGTTGTCGCTAGCGCTCCCCGCAGTGACAAGCGCGTTGTCTTTAGCAGCAAAGAGAGGAGGTGATCAAGCGGCCTAGCAAGTCAAGCAAGTGAGAATCTCCAACCAAAGGTTAGTTTCCACAAGCCTAAAATACTAACTATGTAAGGAGGAAGAAATGTTTCTGAACAAGAAGTGGACGATCTTAATCGCCTTGGTGGCAATTGCCGCCATGATCCTTCCGGCCTGCGCCGCACCGACCCCGGAGGTGATCGTCAAGGAGGTCCCTGTCGAGAAGAAGGTAGTCGAGACAGTGGTGGTCGAGAAGGAGGTACCCGTTGAGAAAGAGGTCGTGAAGACCGTGGTGGTGGAAAAGGAGAAGGTAGTTGAAGTCGTGGTTACACCCACGCCCGTGCCTCCCACCCCCACGCCGCCCAAGAAGAAGCTAGAGGGCCTGTGGTACCCCATCGGCACCGAGCCGCCCACGCTGGACATCCAGTTGGCCACCGACACCACCTCACACCTGATTATTCACCAGTGCATTGACGGCCTCTTTGAGTACCGGGGCGACGGCTCCATCGAGCCCAGAGGAGCTACTGGCTACGAAGTGTCCGAGGACGGCCGGGTGTATACCATCAAACTGCGTGAAGATGCGGTCTGGTCCGATGGTGTGCCCGTAATCGCGCAGCACTACGTGGACGGCGTCATCCGCTTGCTGAAGCCGGAGACGGCGGCCGAGTACGCCTGGCTGATGTATGACATCGAGGGGGCAGAGGAGTTCAACACTGGCGAGATCGATGATCCTGAGATGGTGGGCATCAAGGCGCTGGATGACTACACCCTGCAGGTCACCCTCAAGGCTCCAGCTCCGTACTTCGAGACCATCCTGCCTTTCTCGACCTTCTACCCCGTTCGCCTGGACATCATCGAGAAGTACGGCGACAAGTGGACCGAGCCGGGCAACTACGTGAGCAACGGCGCCTACTTGCTGGACTACTGGGAGCACGAGGCTGAGGTTGGATTGGTGAAGAACCCCACCTACTGGGACGCCGACAACGTGAAGATCGAGAAGATCGTTTTGCCCATCATCACCGAAGACGCCACCGAGCTGGCCCTCTACGAGAACGATGAGCTCCACGTGAGCGCCCTCCCCTCGGAGGAGATCCCTCGCATCCTGGCCGACCCAGTCCTCAGCAAGGAGCTACGTGTGCTGCCGCGTCCGGGCGTCTACTACATTGGCCTGAACACCCTGCGCCCGCCCACGGACAACGTGTTGTTCCGCAAGGCTCTGGCTTCGGCCATTGACCGCAAGGCCATCCTCGAGAACGTGGTCCAGCGGCCCTGGCTCACGCCCCTTTCGTGCACTACCCCGCCCAGGATCCTGGGCCACCAGCCATGGGGTACCTGCGGCTACACCTTCAACCCCGAGAAGGCCAAAGAATACCTGGATCAGTACATGGCCGAGGCCGGGTACGAGTCGCCTGACGAGATCCCCATCGTCAGGTTCTGGTTCAACCGGGCCGACTACAACGAGGACGTTATCGAGGCTGTGGCCGCCATGTGGGAGGAGAACCTGGGCATCCATGTGGAGCTGCGCACCAACGAGTGGGCTGTCTATCTGGACTACCTGGATCAGTGCAACAACACCAAGGAAGACCTGGCGGCCTGCGAGTTCAACGCCTACCGTATGGGCTGGGTGATGGACTATGGCGACCCACAGAACCAGCTCGAGGTAGTCTTCGCCCCCTCTTCCCCCTTCCAGTATACCGGTTGGGAGAACGAGCGGTTCGATGAGCTGATGGAGCTGGCTGGTTCGACATTCGACACTAAGGAGCGTGAGGAGTACTACAAGGAGGCGGATAAGATCCTCTGCGAGGAAGAGGTCGTGATCATCCCCATCCATGGCTACGAGCGGAACATCCTGGTCAAGGAGGGTGTCAAGTTCGAGTATCCGCCGTTTGGCTCACCTCCGCTCTATCACTGGGAGTTGCCGTAGTCTGAATAGAAACTTGAGAGCTATGTAGCCCTTTCGGGGGCTACATAGCTCTTGTTACCATTTCCAGCAGGGAATAGGCGTAGTGATATCTTGTTGGGCGGCGGCTTCACCGCCGCCCAACAAGACGCTCTTTGCTGATTGAACGCTGTCTAGAAGTTGGTGAAGAGGGAGGACAATGACTGCTTACATTATCAGAAGGTTTCTGTGGTTGATACCGGTTATATTAATGGTAACCATTGTTGTCTTTGGAGCCATGAAATTGGTGCCCGGAGGCCCCTTTAGCACTGAGGGCCGACCCATGTCTCCGGAGATCCGGGCCAACTTTGAGGCCCGCTACCATCTGGACGAACCCACCTGGAAACAATACATCCGCTATATGGTGGGCGATATCGTTGACACCGGCGACATCCGGGACTTCGGGCGGCATGGTCTACTAGGAGGCGACCTGGGTCCGTCTTACAAATATCGGGGCCGCACTATCAACAACGTGTTGTTCGACGGCGGAATAGTGAAGGCGCCTATCTCGGTCTCAGCCCAACTTGGTACATTGGCCATTATCATTGCTGTAGGCACCGGCATTCCCTTGGGTATCATTTCGGCCCTTAAGCAAAACACTTTTATTGACTACCTCAGTATGTTCTTCGCTATGTTAGGCAGATCCATCCCCAACTTTGTGCTGGGGCTGATGTTGATCCTGGCCATGCTCTGGCTAAGCCTGCACGATTTGCCCGCCCTGCCTCTGGCTCGCTGGGGCACTAAGGATCTATGGGATTGGTTCAGCCACATGATCCTGCCAGCCGTTACTCTGGGCACAGGAGGATCGGCCCTCATCGCCCGCCTGACCCGAGCCAGCGTGCTGGAGGTCATCAGGCAGGACTATATCCGAACCGCACGAGCCAAAGGATTGCGAGAGAGAGCTGTGATCTTCGGCCATACTCTTAAGAACTCTCTGATCCCTGTTACAACTGTCCTGGGCCCTCTCATGGCTGCCTGGTTGACAGGGTCCTTCATCATTGAGCATGTCTTCTCGATACCCGGGATCGGACGCTTCTTCGTCACCAGCATAGCCGACCGTGACTACACGCTGATCATGGGCACCATGTTGGTGTACGCTGTGATATTGGTGATCATGAATATTTTGGTGGATATTTCCTATGCTTTTCTGGACCCACGAATACGATTTGAGTAACTTTAGGGAAACGAGGAGATCCGATGACCGAAGTTGCAGTAGCTAAACGCAGAGAACTGGTTTTGGGACAGAGACTCACACGCCCTCCGGAGAGCCTGTGGCGCGATGCATGGCGGCGATTGACACGCAACAAGGCAGCCGTGGTGAGCGGTATCTTCCTCCTCATCGTAGTCATAGCTTCCCTACTGGCCGATGATAGCATCATCGCCTGGGCTTTGGGCCGCGAACCTCGGCCTCTGTTGGCCCCTTACGGGTACAAAGAGGTTGACTTCGAAAACACCCGGGCCAGCCCCAGCCTGCAACGTACCGCCGACGGCAGATTCCCTCACATAATGGGCACCGATAAATACGGGCGCGATGTCTTCAGCCGGATCATATTCGGGGGCCGGGTCTCCATGGCCGTAGGGGTTTTCTGCTCCCTGGTGATCATGACCTTTGGCCTGATCTATGGCTCCATATCGGGCTATATGGGGGGCATGGTGGACACCATCATGATGCGCATTGTGGACATCCTGTACGGCCTACCCACACTGCTTTTCATCATCCTGATCATGGTCATCCTAGGTTCTACGACCGGCTTGCCGGCGATACGCAATCTGGTATTTGGCATCGGCCTGGTGAGCTGGATGGGAATGGCCCGTCTGGTGCGTGGGCAGTTCCTTTCCCTCCGGGAGAAGGAATTTGTGGAAGCGGCGCGTATGATCGGAGCCAGAGACACAACCATTATCGCTCGCCACCTGTTGCCCAATAGCCTGGGTCCCATCATCGTCGCCGTCACCCTTAACATGCCCGCCTTGATCATGTACGAGGCCACATTGAGCTTCATCGGTTTGGGTGTGCCGCCTCCCTTTCCCAGTTGGGGGCAGATGATCAATGAGGGCTGGCGAGCCATGAGGACTGATTCCCATCTGATTCTCTTCCCAGCGCTAACCCTCTCCTTGGTAATGCTCGCCTTCAACTTCCTGGGCGACGGCCTGCGCGATGCCCTCGACCCGCAGATGCGAGGCGTTATGTAGGCAAGCAGGCAGAACCCAAAGCCTTGATACTACTTTCTCACAGGCGGGGAACAATGTTCTCCGCCTGTGCATAACTGACAGCGAAGCTGCCTCTGACCGCCGAAGGCCTCCGGCCGAAGCAATATCCTGAGTTTATCGAAGGACGGCGCGGGCTCGGTCAGGAGACCTTCGCCCATCATGAGACCTTCACCCATCATGGATGAGATTATGAGAGGCATCGAATGCAGAAGGGATCAAAAACCATTACTGTCCCTGGCCCTGGCGGCAGGATTGATACTGCTAGCTGTGGTAGCTACTGGCTGTGGCTTGACTCCCACCACCACGCCTCGCGCTTCGGACAGGTGGAGCAAGGGAAAGCTGGTGGGCACAGCTACTCTAAACAACCAGGTAGCCCTACAGGTTGACGAAGCAGGGAACAACTACTTGACGTGGGTTGGCCCAGAACACAAGCTGTACTTTGCCCGCCTGAATCAACAGGCTGAGGTGTTAGTTGAACAATCCCTCAACCTAACCACCAAGTCGCCGTTGAAACCTCAACTTCTGCTGGACACCACAGGCCAACTGCACCTGTTCTGGCTGGACAAGGGCGAGCGAGGCCTGCAAGTTTTTTACGCCCGCCTGTCGGCCGATGGCGAAGTGCTTCAAGAAGCAACGGCAATCTCACCACCCGACCAGCGAACGTCCCACAGCTCGGTGGTTCTCGACGCTATTGGCCAAACCTTGGAGGTGTTCTGGTCCGACAACGTGTATGTTCGCCCAGGGTGCTATCATGCCGCGCTCGACTGGTCGGGCACGGTTATCGTCCCCGCGGAGATGCTGATCCCGGACGGGCTACTTCCCGCAGCCCAGATAGATCGCCAGGGGTTCGTGCACCTGGCTTGGAGGATGGAACCGGACCCGGAGGAACCTGAGTTCCACTATGCTGTCTACGATCCACAACGCCGGGCATTGGGCCCAGAGATCCTTGCCGCCGAACCGCTTATTCACATGAGCCTGCTTGGCAGGCCAACGGCCGGCGCCTCCTTCGAGGGGCCGTGGCTAGGACTGGACGAGAACTGGGTCTACCTGGCATGGGTACTGGAGATGCGCGAAAGGACCGAAGTTCAACACCTCACCTTTTACCAGGCGCTCCCCCAACCTGTTTTGGGCCAGCGCCAGGTTGCGCAAACATTCGACTATACACCTCCCACGGTGACCAGCGATGCCGTCCACGTTCGGGGAGTTGACCCAAGTATGACTGGCCAGCCACAATTCCTTAGAGGACAACCAACTCATCAGGTGCTAGCTTATTTCACTCAGGCCCCTGGATTGGGCAATGTGGAAACCCTCCAGATAGCTACGGCAAAGGTGGAACCCGAACGAACCATTGGACAGGAAATCGTCAACGCAAGTCGTAGCGCTTCGGTGCGACCCAACGTGGCCCTTGATAGTGAAGGGAACCTCCACCTGGTATGGATTGATACAGCCGGTTTCGAGCGCTACCACGTTGTCTACGCCAGCACATCCCCGCAGGCCAAAGCAACACTAAACCGCATCACCACCTATGACGTGGTGGACAAAGTTCTCGGTGGGATGATGCGTATTTTTTCCGCTTTCTTCTTTTCTCCCCTGATTGTGAACTGGCTTCTTATACCTTTTGGGTGGCTTGTTCTCTTCGCCCTGATAACCAAGGAATCGGATTTCTCGGACACCCATGGCCCCAAGGCTCTCGGCGTGGCCATGCTCCTGCAGCTAGTAGCCAAGCTCTTCATTTTCCCTGGCTTGTTAAATCGGTCTTTGCTTGGTTCTATGCTATCGCCTGCACTGGCGTTTGTCCTGGGGCGATGGATTGTCCCGTTGATTCTGGCTGCCCTATCCGCGGGGGCGGCATGGATATATGTAAAACGCGCCCATAGCCAATCCATCTTCGCTGCCTACTTCATCTATGCCATTATGGACTCATTTCTGACTCTGATTATCTATGTGGCCCCTCGCATGGCATGAATTGAGTTTCGAGTTTTGAGCCGCGAGTTACAAAAACCCAAAACTCGAACCAGGAAAAAAGTAATGAGACTTTTCGCTGCCCTTAGCGTTATTCTGTGCCTTCTTGGCTGGTTCCTGATAGCCTGTCAGGCTTCCCTGCCACCCCCCACCAGCACTCCACTCCCAACTATCGTGCCGACCCCTGCCCGTACTCGGACACCTACGCCTGGCCCTCTGACCGATGCCGAGGCCATAGCATTAGTCAAGGAGGAGATAGTCACTCGCGGAATAGCTCTTCACACGGTGAGAATCACTATAGCAGGGAAACCACGGTCGGCATCCATTCGCTATGCAAGTTCCTATGTTTTTGGCAGCAAAATATTCCGGATCCAGACAACGATTGTGGGTCTGAACGCAGCTCGAACACTGATTAGAGTCCAGCCTCCTCTCAAGGGTGGAATACGATTGTCTATAATACCGGCAGGAGAAGATATGGTGGGCCTTAGAGTGATAGTCATTGACTGGCCCCTCCTGGAAGCATGGGCCAATGGCCACATCTCCGATCAGGAATTCGTTAACCAGTGGACGGTGGGGGATGTAACGAGGGAATGAAGCGTGTTGCGTACCAGTAGGTCAGATTTGGGTCTAATGAAGCAGGGGTGTTAGGGTGCTTGTGCGGTTTGGCTTGCGACTGCTTTCCATTCCTGTGCTGTTGATCGCTCTGATCTTCCTGGTGGCGCTGGCCATAAACCTTGGACAGGAGGGCAAGCTGCAGGCGCTGCCGTCGGCTGTGCCTGCAGCGGCTGGCTTCACCGCCGATTACCTCAAAGGGCTGAGCCGGGGGGACATGGGGACCATCGCGTCCGGCCAGCGAAGCACTGCGGGCACGCCCGTTACGGAGGATCTGGCCCGCGCCCTGCCCAAATCTCTGGGCCTACTGGCCTTCGCCCTCACATTGGCGGCCCTGGCAGGACTTTTCCTGGGGATTGGCGCTGCCTTCCGACGAAATAGCCGGTTTTCTCAATTGCTGCTCTTCGCCTCGGTGCTGGGCGTTTCCACCCCCAGCTTCTTCGCCGCCATGCTGCTGATCTGGGGCGCTGTCTGGCTATACCGGTCGTCCGGCCAACACATCGTCCCTATCTCTGGCTTTGGATGGGACTCGCATCTAACCTTACCCACCCTGGTACTGGCAGCCCGGCCAGCCGCTACTGTGACGCGCCTCAGCTTCAACGCCGTGGTGGAGATCCTGGAGTCGGACTACATCCGTACCGCTACAGCGAAGGGTCTGAGGCCGTATCTGATCTTCCTACGACACGTGCTGCGTAACGCAGGGGTGCCCCTCATGACCACGGTGGTGGTTTCACTGCGCTTCAGCCTGGCAGTGCTCCCCATTGTCGAGTACATCTTCAACTGGCCGGGGATCGGCCTGCGCTTGCTGAAATCCATCGAGGCCCAGGATGCCACCACCGTGATCGGCATGACCCTGCCCTTCGTTCTCGTCTTCGTCCTGGTTAATCTGCTCCTGGATGTCCTCTACCCACTGGTAGACCCCCGTCTACGGGCTGCGGAGGGGGGCGCGGTTTGAAACCCTTAACTTTTTGGCAGCGGCTGAACAGGGCGGTACAGGACCCTTATTTCATCATAGGCTCTGTGCTGATCGTCCTCCTCGTCCTGGCCGCCACCGTAGGGCCAGACGTGGCTCCTCACAACCCCTATCTGGTAAAGCCCTTGCAGTGGATAGACGGAGAACTGCACAAAGCTCCCTTCCCTCCCAGCGACCTCTACCCTTTGGGGACAGACGACCTGGGACGGGATCAGCTCTCCCTTCTCCTCTACGGAGCCAGGGTGACCCTGGTCATGGCCTTCGTGGCCACTGTCGTACGGCTACTACTGGGACTCTTCCTGGGGACATTCGCTGGCTGGTGGCCCGGCAGCCTCTTCGACCGAGCCGTTGGCGCCATTACCGAGCTCTGGGCATCCATCCCTGGCCTGATCCTGGCTATGTTGGTGCTATCTGCCATCGGGGTCGGCATGGGACAAACAGCCTTCGTCGTCGCCCTGGCGATGGTTGGCTGGGGGGAGATCGCCCAGATCGTACGCGGCCACGTCCTCACCATCCGCAACCGTCTCTACATCACCGCTGCACGAGCGGTGGGGCTGAGCTCACCCAGTATCCTCAGCCGCCATGTCCTGCCTAATCTGCTGCCTACTTTGCTGGCCCTGGCAGCCCTGGAGATGGGGGCTGCGCTGCTTCTGCTGGGGGAACTCGGCTTCCTGCACATCTTCATCGGCGGCGGCCGCACGGGCTTCAACATGGCAACGTGGGAGGTGCGCCACTACTTCGACGTGCCCGATTGGGGAGCTATGCTCGGTTCCTCCTGGCGTTGGTTCCGCTCCTATCCCTGGTTCCCCTTGGCCCCGGCATTGGCCTTCTTCTTCGCCATCCTGGGCTGCAACCTGTTCGGCTACGGCCTGCAGCGGTTCATTGAGCGAGGACGGTTCCACCCCAGTGGCTGGTCAGTGTTCCGCTTCCTGCTGGTAGTCGCGCTGCTCCTCCTGGGCGCCCGCGTTCTTCTGCAAAACACCGGCGTCGAGGCCCAGCTCACAAAGCTGGCTCGCCAGTTCGACGCAGACCGGGCCTGGAATGACATCGCCTACCTTACCCAGCCGGAGTTGGAGGGGCGGCCCGCTGGCTCCGATGGCGCAGCCAAAGCCGCTGACTACATCGCCTCCCAGTTCGAGCAGGCAGAGTTGACCCCCATTACCCGTGAGGGAACCTATTTTCACCCCTATACCGCCATTCGCGGACGGATCATTGCTGCTCCGCTACTGGAGCTACTGGACGAGGGCGGGGAACCACAACTGCGGCTGACCAACGGCCTCTCCTTCGACCCCCGGCAGGCCTTCC